>CBIHMQ010000122.1:0-6386 GCA_966211075.1 uncultured bacterium | reverse complement strand
CGAGCGCGAACGCCGTGTCGGAGCGGAGCTCACCGCGCCGCAGCCCGCCGCCGAACCCTCGAACGCGATCGGCCTGGGCAAGCTGACCTTGAACCGGAAGAAGGGCACGGCGACGCTCAAGGTCTCGGTTCCCGGCCCCGGAACGCTGAAGGCGAAGGCCGGCAGGAAGATGAAGGCGAAGGCGCCGAAGCCGAAACGCGCCGGCACGCTCAGGGTGAAGATCAAGGGCAAGGGCAAGGGCGTCAAGGCGCTGAACCGAACCGGCAAGCTGAAGGGAACGCTGCGGCTCACCTACACGCCGCGCGGCGGCGCTCCCAACACCGTCACCAGGGCCGTGACCCTGTCGAAGGCGCCGAAGCCGCGGCGTTAAGCGGCCTCGAGCAGGAGCACCTCGAGGCGGCGGGGGCCGTGGACGCCCTCGACCCGGTTCAGCTCGATGTCCGAGGTCGCCGAGGGGCCGGAGACGAGCGTTATCGGACGGCCCGCGGCGATCGGCTCGGCGAGCGCGGCGAGCGCGTCCGGAACGTCGTCGACCACGGTCGCGGCATCGACCACGCAGACGTGCAGGTCGGGCAGCAGGGTGAGGGCGCGCCTGCCCTGACCGGGCCCGTGATCTAGCGCCACCGTGCCGGTCTCGGCGATCGCCAGGGCGCTGGCGGTGAGGACGCCGTCCAGCCCGTCGAGCTCGCGTGCGGTCAGCGGTGGCTCGTCCCCGACCGCTTCGAGCTCCGCCGGCAGCCAGGCGGCGGGCACGCCCACCGGGACCGCGAGGCGGCGCGCTCCGTGGTCCGCGAGCACCGCGGCGAGGGTGTCCCGCAGCCCGGACGGAGCGGTTCGGCGCAGCGTCGCGCGGTACGCGGTCAGGCGCGCGGCGAAGCGCTCGACGCGGTCCGGGGCGCTGGTCCCCGGCGGCGGCGCCGGGCTCGCCGGGGCGACCGCTCCGCCGTCGGCCAGCCCGCCCCGGATGCGCTCGAGGATCTCCGCCCGGGCGGCCCGGTTGCGCTCTGTCTCGCCCGGTTCAGCCATCGCGCCGGCGCCACCAGTCGCGGAAGGTTCCCCCTGGGGGCGGCAGATCGCGCGCCACCGTCCACGCTCTCAGCGGCCCGGGCAGGCGCTCGATCCGGCGTCCCCGGCGGGCGAACGGCCAGGCTGCCACCCGACCGCCGCGCTGGGCGGTCTCGTAGGCGCCACGCGAGGAGAACAGGCCCGCCAGGGCGCGCATCGCCATGCGCTCGCCGAGCGGGGCGCCGGTCTCGCGCAGGACCCGGCCGCGCAGGTGGATCAAAGCGTTGGGGATGTCGATCTTGACGGGGCAGACCTCGTAGCAGGCGCCGCAGAGCGAGGAGGCCCAGGGAAGCGTCGTCCCGCGCCGCAGCTGAGACAGCTGCGGCGTCAGGATCGCCCCGATCGGGCCCGGGTAGACCGACTCGTAGGCGTGGCCGCCGGTGCGCTCGTAGACGGGGCAGACGTTCAGGCAGGCCGAGCAGCGGATGCAGCGCAGGGTTTCGCGACCGCGGGGGTCGGCCAGCATCGCGCCGCGGCCGTTGTCGAGCAGCACCAGGTGGAAGTTGCTCGGGCCGTCGCCGGGGCGCACGCCGGTCCAGAGCGACGTGTAGGGGGTCAGCCGCTCGCCGGTCGCCGAACGGGCGAGGAGCCGCAGCATCGTGCCCAGGTCGCGCGTTTCGGGCACCAGCTTCTCGATCCCCATCACCGTGATCAGGGTTCGCGGCAGGGTCGTGCACATTCGGCCGTTGCCCTCGGACTCGACCACGCAGACGGTCCCGGTCTCGGCCACGGCGAAGTTGGCGCCGCTGATTCCCACGCTGGCGCTGAGGAACCGCTCGCGCAGGTGGGCCCGGGCGATCGCGGCCAGCTCGGCGGGCTCGTCGCTGGCCGCCGCGACGCCGAGCTCGGCTTCGAAGAGGCGCCGGATCTCAGCCCGGTTGCGGTGGATCGCCGGCACCACGATGTGGGATTGGCGGTCGCCGGCGAGCTGGACGATCAGCTCGGCGAGGTCGGTCTCGCAGGGCTCGATGCCGGCCGCGGCGAGTGCCTCGTTGAGGCCGATCTCATCGGTCGCCAGCGACTTGACCTTGACCACCGCCTCGGCCCCGGCCTCGCGCGTCAGGCGGACGACGATCTCATTTGCCTCGTCTCCGTCGCGGGCCCAGTGCACGACGCCGCCCCGGCGCTCGACCGCGGCCTCGAGCAGCTCGAGCTGGCGGTCGAGGTCGGCGAGCGCGGCGTCCTTGATCCGCGCCCCCTCGGTCCGCAGCGCCTCCCACTCGTCCACCTCGCTCACCACCGCCGCCCGGCGCTCGCGGATCGTCCCGGTGGCGCGGCGCAGGTTGACGCGCAGCTGGCTGTCGGCCAGCGCCACCTCCGCGGCAGCCGGGAAGCCGGCCTCTTCCGGCGCCCGGCCGCTCATCCGCGCGCCGCGAGGATCTCGGCCACGTGCATCGTCCGGACCCCGGCCCGGGCCCGCGAGAGCCCTCCCTGGATCTGCAGGAGGCAGGAGTTGTCGAGGGCGGCGCAGACCTCGGCGCCGCTGTCGAGGATCGCCCGCATCTTGTCGGTCAGCATCGCCGTCGAGGTCGCCGCGTTCTTGACCGCGAAGGTGCCGCCGAAGCCGCAGCAGCTCTCCGCCTCGGGCAGGTCGACCAGCTCGAGGCCGCGGACGGCCCGCAGCAGTCGCAGCGGCGCGTCGCCGACCCGCAGCAGGCGCAGCGAGTGGCAGGTCGGGTGGTAGGCGACGCGGTGGGGGAAGGAGGCGCCGAGGTCCTCCACCGCGAGCACGTCGGCGAGGAAGGTGCAGATCTCGTGCACGCGCGGTCCGAGCTCGGCCGCGGCGGCGGCGAGGGCCGGGTCGCCCGCCTGCTCCGCCAGCCGCGGGTACTGCTCGCGCACGTTGGCGGCGCAGGAGCCGGACGGGGTCACGACCGCGTCGAGGCCGGCGAAGGCGCGCACGGTGCGCCACGCCAGCGGCACGGCTTCCTCGCCGTAGCCGGCGTTGACGTGGAGCTGGCCGCAGCAGGTCTGCTCCTCGGGGAAGACGACCTCGTGGCCGAGGCCCTCCAACAGCTCGACGACGGCGCGGCCGGTGGCGGGGAAGAGCGTGTCGTTGAAGCAGGAGATCAGCAACCCGACGCGCATTTGCGATCCGCCTAGCGCGTCAGAGGGTCGAGGGTGTCGGCGAGCCCCCAGGCTCGCTGCAGGGCCAGTCCGACCGCTCCGGCGAGGCTGGCGTCGGCGCCGAGCTCGCTGAAGACGATCGGCGGGTCGTAGTCGAGCCACAGGGCGAACCGCGCCCGCACGCGGTCGGTCAGCATCGTCAGCAGCCGCTCGCCGAAGATCGTCGAGTCGCCGTGAACGATGATGCGCTCCGGGTCGAAGGCGATGACGAGGTTGGATATTCCCCGCGCCAGCGCGTCGGCGTGGGCGGCCAGCTCGCGCAGCGCCGTGGGGTCGCCCAGGTCGGCGGCCCGGGCCACGTCGACCAGGCCGACTTCCCCCTCGTGCAGCTTCTCGTCGTTGTGGGAGATCGAGGAGGTGCGCAGGTCGGCGAGGAAGCGATCGGTCGAGCCGCGCACCTCCCAGCAGGAGTGGCTGTCGCAGTAGCAGCGCTCGCCCTCGGAGTACATGCTCCAGTGCCCGACCTCGCCAGCCAGCGACCGTTGCCCCCGCAGCAGCCGGCGGTGGATGACCACCCCGGCGGCGAGGCCGATGCCGGTGTCCAGGCAGACGAAGTTCTCGACGTCGCGGCCCTGCCCGAGCCAGCCCTCGGCCAGGGTCTGCACGCGGCTCTTGTTGTCGATCCGCACGCGGATGCCGAACTCGGCTTCGAGCTGTTCGGCCAGCCCGATCCCGCGCCAGCCCTGCATGTGGGGGATGACGATCAGCCGCCCCTCCTCGTCGACGATCCCCGGCAGCCCCACGCCCAGGCCCAGCAGCGGACGCTCGGGCAGGTTCTCGGCCAGCGTTTCGCGCAGCAGCTCGGTCGCCAGCGCCACGACCTCGCTCGGCCGCGCTTCGGGATCGAAGTCCCGTTCGCGGCGCGCCTCGAAGTTCCCGTCGAAGCCGGCCAGGACGGTGACCACGCGGCCGACCTCGATCGTGCATCCCAGCGCGGCGGCGGCCTGGGGGTTGAGGTGCAGCAGCGTCGGCCGCGGGCCGCCGCCGGTGGTCGCCTGGCCGCGGCCCGTCTCCATCACCAGCCCGGTCTCGATCAGGTCGGCGACACCGCGGGTCACGGCCGGCTTGCTGATGCCCGTCCGCTCGGCGAGCAGGGCCCGCGAGAGCGGCGCCCCGACCCGCAGCTCCCGCAGCAGCGCGTGGCGGTTGAGCTGGCCGAGCCGGTTCGGCGAGCCGAGCGGCGGCGAGCGCCGCGGCTGCGAGTCGTGTCCGTTCTCGGTCAAGTCCCTCGCACCCCGTAGATCAGCTCCAGAACCAGCTGGTCGGCGAGCTCGTGCCCGCGGCCCCGCCGCGCGGCCACCAGGTCGTCGAACCGCTCCTCGCGCAACGACCGCAGCGCCGCGGCGGAGTAGGTCGGCGAGGGCGTGCGCTGCTGCTCGAGCCCGGCGTCGCGCAGGGCGGCGAGAAGCTCCGCGTCGCCGTCGATGGCCGCCGCCTTGGCGGCGAGAATCTTGTAATTGCGCATGCAGCCCCCCGCGAAGACAGCGTATGCGGCCTCATCGTCCTCGCTGCGATAGGGCCGGCAGTCGAAATGGCGTGGCCCCTCGAAGCGATGCGCCTCGAGCAGCCGCACGGTCTGGAACGCCTCCTTGAGATCCTCCGAGCCGAAGCGGAAGTCCTGATCGTAGCGTGGACCGCACTGGGAATTGAGGTCGACGTGGAGCAGCTTGCCGGCCCACAGAGCCTGCCCGAGCGCGTGATGGAAGGAGAGGCCGGCCATCGCCTCGTGGGCGAGCTCCGGGTTGACGCCGACCATCTCCGGGTGGGCGAGGCGCTCGGCGAAATGGAGCATGTGCCCGGTCGTCGGCAGGTAGAGGTGGCCTCGCGGCTCGTTCGGCTTCGCCTCCAGCGCGATCTTCATGTCGAGCCCCTGGGCGAGGATGTGCTCGCAGACGAAGTCGATCGCCTCGCGGTAGCGCTCCAGCGCCACCACCGGATCGCGGGCGGCACCGCTCTCGACGCCCTCGCGCCCGCCCCAGAGCACGAAGATCCCGGCTCCCAGCTCGGCTCCCAGCTCGATCGCCTCGATCGTCTTGCGGAGCGCGAAGCGGCGCACGGCGGGGTCGGCGGCGGTGAAGGCGCCGTCCTTGAAGACGGGCTGGGTGAAGAGGCTGACGGTGGCCATCGGCACGCGGAGGCCGGCGGCCTCGACGGCGCGGGCGAAGCGGCCGACGATCCGGTCGCGCTCGGCCGCCGGCGCGCCGAACGGCACCAGGTCCTCGTCGTGGAGGTTGACCCCCCAGGCGCCGACCTCGGCCAGGCGGGCGGCGATCGCCTCGGGCTCCTGGGCGGGCCGCGTCGGCAGGCCGAACGGATCGGCGCCGGTGTGGCCGACGGTCCAGAGGCCGAAGGTGAAACGGTCGGCCGGGGTGGGCGAGAACGGGTCGGTCATTTCTGCTCCTCTCGGTGGCGGCCGTATAGAAGGGGGTCGCCGGACAGCGCGGCGTAGCGCGCGTAGCCGGCGGCGACGGTGCGCCGGGCGGCCGGGTCGGTCTCGACGGGGACCTCCTCGCGGCTGGCGACGACCTCGGCGAGAACCTCCTCGAGCGGGCGGCCGGCGGCGGCGAAGCCGAGCAGGGCGGCGCCGAGGGCGGCGCAGTCCGCGACCCGGGCCCGCTCGAAGGCAAGCGAGGGCAGGGCCAGCGCCAGCGCCTGCCGCCAGAGCAGGTGAGCGGTCCCGCCGCCGGCGAGCACCGCCCGCTCCGGCTCGATCCCGATCCGGCCGAGGCAGGCGAGGCCGTCGGCGAGCGCGTAGCCGACCCCCTCGACCAGGGCGCGGGTGACCTCGCCGCGGCCGTGGGCGAGGCTGAGCCCGGTCAGCGCCGCGCTGCCGGCCGGGACGGGTTTCGGCATCCGCCGCCCCGACAGATGGGGGAGGGCGACGACGCCGCCGCTGCCCGCCTCGGCAGCCGCCGCCTCGGCCGCGAGCTGCTCGAGGGGGACACCGGTCAGGCGCTGCCACCAGGTCAGCGCGGCGCCCGCGTCGAGAACCACCGCGAGCGCGTACCAGGTCTCCGGGAGGGCGTGGCGGAACAGGTGGCAGGCCCCGCTGGGGTCCGCGACCGGTTCCCGCAGCGGCGCCAGCAGGGTGCCCGAGCTGCCGATGCTGACCATCAGCTCGCCGGGGGCGACGACGCCGGCGCCGAGTGCGGCGGCCGCGTTGTCGGCGGCGCCGGCGGCGACCGGCGTCCCGG
>CBIHMQ010000121.1:0-6462 GCA_966211075.1 uncultured bacterium | reverse complement strand
CCGCCAGGCGTCGAGGACGCAGTAGGAGGTGGCGAGCCGCGCGGGCGCGGCGCCTTCTCGCGCTTCGTCCGCTTCGTGCTGGCGCTGGTGGCGCTGGTCCTGGTCGCCGCCGCCGTCGCCGCCGCGGTGATCCTCGCCACCGACAAGGCCGCGGGCGTGAAAGTGAGCAGGGTGGCCGGCGACACCGTCGACAAGGTCGTCGAAGAAGTGAAGGAACTGGTCAAGCAGAACACCGAATAGGTGGGCGATGGAGGGGATTGGGTGCCCCTCGCCCTCACGAACAGCGGGGAGGTTCGGTTGAGGGGCACCCAATCCCCTCCCCCGGACCACCTGGTGCTTCGGTGTTATGCCTCCCAGGGGGTGGAGCCGTCGAGTACGGCGTCGGAGTAGGCGGCGAAGCGGCCGGCCTCGATCGCGCGGCGGGCGCCCTCGGTCAGCTCGCGCATGTAGGTGAGGTTGTGGAGGCAGATCAGGCGGACGGCGGTCAGCTCCTCGGCGCGGGAGAGGTAGC
Organism: uncultured bacterium; assembly: GCA_966211075.1. GTDB lineage: Bacteria > Actinomycetota > Thermoleophilia > Solirubrobacterales > 70-9 > VAYN01. The sequence goes on along the minus strand of CBIHMQ010000121.1, from coordinate 5,951 downwards.
TGAGGTAGTCGCGGTCGTGGCGCTGGCAGGCCGGGCAGGGGCAGCCCTCGACCAGCGGCTCGCGGTTGCCCTCCCAGCCGGCCTTGCGGAGGTCGAGTCGCCAGCGCGTTTCCGGGCTCGGGGCCAGGGCGACGCCGTGGCGGGCGAGCCGGGTCGGCACCGCGCAGTCGAAGACGTCGAGGCCGAGGCCGATCCCGGCCAGCAGGTCGTCGACCTCGCCGATCCCCAGCAGGTGCTTCGCCGCCGCCTCCGGCAGCAGCGGCGCCGTCAAGGAGAGGACGCCGCGCATCTCCTCCTTGTCGCGCCCGAGCGTGCCGCCGATCGCCAGCCCGTCGACGCCGGCCTCGGAGACCGCCTGGGCCGATTCGCGGCGCAGGTCCTCGTGGACGCCGCCCTGGACGATCCCGAAGACCGCCTGGCGCGCCGGTCCCTCCTCGCCGTGCCAGCGCAGGCAGCGCTCCAGCCAGCGGTGGGTGCGCTCGGTCGAGCGAGCGGTGTACTCGCGGTCGGCGTGGAAGGGCGTGCACTCGTCGAAGACCAGGGCGATGTCGGAGCCGAGCGCCGCCTGCACCCGCATCGAGACCTCCGGCGAGATGAACAGCTCCGACCCGTCGCGGTAGGAGCGGAAGCGAGCGCCCTCCTCGGTGATCTCGACGACCGCGCCGTGGTCGCCGGAGCGGCCGCTGCCCTTGACCTCGTTGGCGACGCCGCCGTGGGCCAGCGAGAAGACCTGGAAGCCGCCGGAGTCGGTGATCAGCGCCCGGTCCCAGTTCATGAAGCCGTGCAGGCCCCCGGCGGCGGCGATCCGCTCCGGCCCCGGCGAGACGAACAGGTGGTAGGTGTTGCCGAGGATCAGCTCGTAGCCAAGCCCGGCGACCTCCGCGGACTCGAGCCCCCGCACCGTCCCCTTGGTCGCCAGCGGGATGAAGGCCGGCGTCCGGATCGGCCCATGCGCGGTATGGAGCGTGCCCGTGCGCGCGGCGCCGTCGCGGGCGCCGATCTCGAAGAAAAGCCTGTCCGGATCGTTCCTCATCGAATCGAGTGGGCGGTTAGCCGTCCCATAGCACGGTTAAGTGCCCACTCAACGACCTCACTCGGAGACCAGCGTGCGGCCGGTCATCGGCGCGGGCTGGGGGATGCCGAGCAGGTCGAGCGCGGTCGGGGCGACGTCGGCGAGGATGCCGCCGTCGCGCAGCTCCAGGCCCTCGCTGGTGACGACGAACGGGACCGGGTTGAGCGAGTGGGCCGTGTTCGGCGAGCCGTCGGGCTCGAGCATGTTGTCGCAGTTGCCGTGGTCGGCGGTGATCAGGCAGGTGCCGCCGCTCTCCTCGACCGCGGCGACGACGTCGGCGAGGCAGGCGTCGACGGCTTCGACCGCCTTCACCGCGGCCGGGATCACGCCGGTGTGGCCGACCATGTCGGGGTTGGCGAAGTTGATGATCCCGAAGCGGTAGTCGCCTGCCCCCCGCCAGTTGGAGACGAAGGCGTCGGCGGCGGCGCGGGCGCTCATCTCCGGCTTGTGGTCGTAGGTCGGCACGTCGCGGGGCGATTCGACCAGGACGTGCTCTTCGCCGCCCAGCTCCTGCTCGCGGCCGCCGTTGAAGAAGTAGGTGACGTGGGCGTACTTCTCGGTCTCGGCGACGTGCACCTGGCGGCCGCCCGAGGCGGCGATCGTCTCTGCCAGGGTCGTCTCCGGCCGCTGCTCGGGGAAGGCCACCGGGTAGGGCCAGCCCTTGCGGTAGGCGGTCATCGTCGTCAGGTCGAGAGTCGGGCCGCCGGCCCGGGAGAAGTCCTCGAAGCCGGGCTCGGCGAGGGCCCGGGTCAGCTCGCGGGCGCGGTCGGGACGGAAGTTGACGAAGACCGCGACGTCGCCCTCGGCGGCGCCGTCGTAGTTGCCGATCACGGTCGGCTTGACGAACTCGTCGGTCTCGCCGCGCTCGTAGGCGGCCTCGATCGCCTCGGCGGCGCTGGCGGCGCGCAGGCCCTCGGCGTGGACGATCGCGTCGTAGGCGAGCTTGACCCGCTCCCAGCGGGTGTCGCGGTCCATCGCGTAGTAGCGGCCGCTGACGGTGCCGACGCGGCCGGCCTGGCGCAGCCAGCGTTCCAGCTCGGCCAGGTAGCCGCGGCCGCCGGTCGGCAGGGTGTCGCGACCGTCGGTGAAGGCGTGGAAGACGACGTCGGGGACGCCCTCCTGCGAGGCCAGCTCGATGCAGGCCTCGAGGTGCTCCCAGCCGGAGTGGACGCCTCCGTCGGAGACGAGGCCGAGCAGGTGCAGGCGGCCGCGGGGGCTGGTGCGGGCGCGCTCGCAGGCGGCCAGCAGCACCTCGTTGTCGAAGAAGCTGCCGTCGGCGACGGCGTCGTCGATCCGGGCCAGGTCCTGCTTGACGATCGCCCCGGCGCCGAGGTTGAGGTGGCCCACCTCGGAGTTGCCCATCTGCCCCTCGGGCAGACCGACGTCGCGGCCCTGGGCGGAGAGCTGGGTGTGCGGGCAGCGGGCCCAGAGGTCGTCGAAGACCGGCGTCTCCGCCAGCGAGATCGCGTTGCCGGGGCCGGGCGGAGCGAGGCCCCAGCCGTCGAGGATGACCAGCGCCAGCGAGGGAGCCGGCGGGACGGTCATCCCGCCGCTTCCACGATCGCCGCGAATTCCTCGGCGTCGAGGCTGGCGCCACCGACCAGGGCGCCGTCGACGTCGGGCAGGGCGAGCAGCTCGGCGGCGTTGGCGGGCTTCACCGAGCCGCCGTAGAGGATCCGCACCCGCTCGCCGGCGCCGCCGCGCATCCGCAGCACGTCGCGGATGAAGGCACAGGCCTGCTGGGCCTGCTCGGCGGTCGCCGTGCGGCCGGTGCCGATCGCCCAGATCGGCTCGTAGGCGACGACGATCTCAGCCACCCGCGAGGGGTCGAGGCCAGCCAGGTCGGCCGCGAGCTGGCGCTCGAGGACCGCCTCGGTCTCGCCGGCGTCGCGCGCCTGCTCGCTCTCGCCGACGCAGAGGATCGGCTCCAGGCCCGCCTCCAGCGCCGCCGGCACCTTCCGGCAGAGCGACTCGTCGGTCTCGTTGAAGTACTGGCGCCGCTCGGAGTGGCCGAGCACGACCGCCTCGACATCGAGCTCGACCAGCATCGGCGCCGAGACCTCGCCGGTGAAGGCGCCCGAGCCCTCCTCGTGCATGTTCTGGGCGGCGACCTTGACGGCGGTCCCGTAGCGCCGCTCGACCACCGCGGTCAGGGCCGTGAAAGGCGCGCAGATGACGACGTCGTTCTGGGTCGCGGCGATCCGCGGCAGCAGCGCGTCGACGAACTCGGCCGCCTCGGCGACCGTCTTGTGCATCTTCCAGTTGGCAGCGACGTACGGGGTGCGATCAGCCATTGACAGCCTCCTTGTCGAGCAGGGCCTCGACCCCGGGCAGCTTCTTTCCCTCCAACAGCTCCAAGGATGCTCCTCCTCCGGTCGAAAGCCAGTCCACCTCGTCCTCGAGCCCGAACTTGACCAGCGCCGCGACCGAGTCGCCGCCGCCGATCACGGTCGTCCCGGGCGCCTTGGCAACGGCCTCGGCGACGGTCCGGGTCCCGCCCGCGAAGGGCTCCATCTCGAAAGCTCCCATCGGGCCGTTCCAGAGCACCGTGCCGGCGGCGGCGATCGCCTCCGCGTACTCGGCGGCGGTGCGGGGGCCGACGTCGAGGCCCATCCAGCCATCCGGCACCTCGACCCCGTCGCTGTCGCGCCGCTCGGTGTCGGCGTCGAACTCGCGGCCGAGCACCAGGTCGACAGGCAGCTTCAGCTCGCAGTCGCTCTCCTTCGCCCGCTCCAGCGCCTCGGCGGCCAGCTTCACGCCCTCCTCCTCGACCAGCGAGTTGCCGGTTCCGATGCCCTGGGCGCGGAAGAAGCTGAAGCACATCGCGCCGCCGATCAGGATCTGGTCGGCGACTTCGAGGAAGCGGTCGATGACGCCGATCTTGTCGCTGACCTTGGCGCCGCCGAGGACCACCACCAGCGGCCGTTTCGGCGACTCGACCACGGCGCCGAGCTCGTTCAGCTCCCGCTCCAGGAGCAGGCCGGCGTAGCCCTGCAGGTGGTGGGCGACGCCCTCGGTGCTGGCGTGGGCGCGGTGGGCGGCGCCGAAGGCGTCGTTGACGTAGAGGTCGGCGAGCTGGGCCAGCGCTTCCGCCAGCCGCGGGTCGTTCTCGGTCTCGCCTGGCTCGAAGCGGGTGTTCTCGAGCAGCAGCACGTCGCCGGGACCGAGCCCGCCCGCCAGCAGCTCGACGTCGCCGCCGACCACGCTCGGGGCCAGGGTCACCTCGGTCCCGAGCAGCTCGGCGAGCCGCTCGGCGACCGGGCGCAGCGACAGCTCCGGGACGACCTTGCCCTTCGGCCGCCCCAGGTGCGAGCAGAGGACCAGGGCGGCGCCCCGCTCGCGCAGCAGCTCCAGCGTCGGCAGGGCGGCGCGGATCCGCGTGTCGTCGGCGACGCGCCCGCCGTCCAGCGGCACGTTGAAGTCGACGCGGACCAGCACCCGCCGGCCCGCGACCTCGGCGTCGCGGACGCTTGCCTTCGCGTGGCTCACGGGACCGACCCGGCGGCGGCTAGGCGAGGACCTTGCCGGCCAGCTCGACGCAGCGGTTGGAGTAGCCCCACTCGTTGTCGTACCAACTGACCGCCTTCACGAGCGTGCCGTCGCCGATCACCATCGTCTGGCCGGCGTCGAAGATCGAGGAGTGCGGGTCTCCGACGATGTCGGTGGAGACGATCGGGTCCTCGGTGTAGGCGAGGATGCCCTTCAGCGGGCCGTCGGCGGCCGCCTTGACGGCGGCGTTGACCTGCTCCGGGGTGACCGGGTTCGGGGTCTGGAAAACCAGGTCAACGACCGAGCCGGTGATCACCGGGGCGCGCACCGCGAGGCCGTTCAGCTTGCCGTTCAGCTCCGGCAGGACCAGGCCGACGGCCTTGGCGGCGCCGGTCGTGGTCGGGATCAGGTTGACGGCCGCCGCCCGCGCCCGGCGCAGGTCCTTGTGCGGCATGTCCTGGAGGCGCTGGTCGGAGGTGTAGGCGTGGATCGTCGTCATCAGCCCCTGCTCGATCCCGAACGAGTCGTTGAGGACCTTGGCGAACGGCGCCAGGCAGTTGGTCGTGCAGGAGGCATTGGAGATGATGTCGTGGCTGGCCGGGTCGTAGGCGTCGAAGTTGACGCCGAGGGCGACGGTGACGTCCGGGTCCTTGGCCGGGGCGGAAATGATGACCTTCTTGGCGCCGGCCTCGAGGTGCTTGGCGGCGTCCTCGCGGCCGGTGAAGAAGCCGGTCGACTCGATCACCACGTCGACGCCGAGCTCGCCCCAGGGCAGGGCGGCCGGGTCGCGCTCGGAGAGCATCTTCACCTCGTGGCCGTCGACCGTGATCTTGCCCTCGCCGGCCTCGACCTCGGCCGGGAAGCGCCCGAGGATCGAGTCGTACTTGAGCAGGTGGGCCATCGTGGCCGGGTCGACGAGATCGTTGACGGCGACGAACTCGATGTCGGCACCCGCCTCGTGAGCTGCCCGGAAGACGTTGCGGCCGATGCGTCCGAAACCGTTGATGCCGACCTTCACAGCCATGAAGTCACAACCTCCTGAATTCGTTTGGGGAGCCCGATCTTATGGACTCGGCTCTACGGACCCGGGTCAGTCGGAGCCGATGGTGATCTCGATCTCGTACCCGTCCGGGTCCTTGAGAAAGGCGGAGTAGCTGCCGGAGCCGTAGGAACGGCGCTCGCCGGGGTCGCCGAGGCTGACGCCACCGGCCCTGACCCCGGCTTCCCAGGCCGCCTTGACGGCGACGATGCCGAGACCGGAGAAGCTGAGCAGGCCGAAGTTCGGGCCCGGCTCGTGGTGCGCTGAGACGAAGAAGACCGGTTTGGCGATTCCCCAGCCGATCGTCTGGTCCTCGTCGAAATGGCGGCGCCAACCCAGCGGCGCCAGCAA
>CBIHMQ010000120.1:0-6488 GCA_966211075.1 uncultured bacterium | reverse complement strand
GCTACGGGCTGTAGGCGCGGGCGCCGCGCCGGGTACGCTCGACCGATGGACGTGGAGACCGCGATCCGCACCCGGCGCACCCACAAGGCGTTCACTGCCGAGCCGCTCACCCGCGAGCAGCTGGCCGAGCTGCTCGACCTGGCCGTCTGGGCGCCCAACCACCATCTCACCGCGCCCTGGCGCTTCCGGGTCGTCGGCCCGGCCTCGCTGGCGCGGCTGAAGGAGGTGGCCGGCCCCGAGGGAGCCGCCAAGCTCGACCGCTGCCCGACCCTGGTCGTCGTCTCCTCGGCGCTCTCCGGCGACCCGCTCCAGGACGAGGAAGACCTGCACGCGACCGCGGTCGCCTCCTACATCGTCCTGCTCGCCGCCCACGGCCGCGGCCTCGCCGGCTACTGGCGCACCCCCGACCTGCTGCGCGATCCCGAGGGACGCGCCGCCGTCGGCCTGCCGGACGAGGAGCGCTTCGTCGCCCTCCTGCACCTCGGCCACCCGCGCCAGGAGCGGCCGGCGCCGCCGCGCCCACCCGTCACCGAGACGACCGTCTTCCTCGACTGATGTTGAGTCGCGCCGAAGCCCTCGAGACGATCGCCGGCGAGACCTTCGAGGTGGTCGTTATCGGCGGCGGCATCACCGGCGCCGGCGTCGCCCTCGACGCCGCCTCGCGCGGCTACTCAGTTGCCCTGCTGGAGCGCGACGACTACGCGGTCGGCACCTCCAGCCGCTCCTCGAAGATGGTCCACGGCGGCCTCCGCTATCTGCAGAACTTCGACCTCGGCCTGGTCCGCGAGGCCCTTCTGGAGCGCCAGTTGATGGTCCAGCTCGCGCCCCACCTGGTCTACCCGACCCCGTTCCTGGTTGCCTCGCTGGGCGAGGATCGCCGCGACCGCAAACTCGGGATCGGCCTGAACATGTACGACGTGATGGCGACGACCCGGGTCGGTCGCAGCCGCCGCGAGATGCGCTCCTCCAAGGAAGAGGACGCGGACTTCTACTGGTCGCCGGACCGCCACCGCACGATCGACCGCGACGAGGTCCTGGAGCTGATCCCGGCCCTGGCCGCGCGCGACCCCCACGACGCCTACATGTTCTACGACTGCCAGACCGACGACGTCCGGCTGGTCCTCACCGTGCTCGGCGAGGCGGAGCGCTTCGGGGCGGTGATGCTGAACGGCGCCGACGTCGTCGAGGTCACCTCCGACAACGGCCGCGCCGCCGGGGTCGCCTTCGTCGAGGCCGAGTCCGGCGAGCGGGTTGAGGTCCGCGCCGACCACGTCGTCAACGCGACCGGCGTCTGGGCCGACGAGATCCGCCCCGAGGTGATCGAGGAGGAGGACGTGCCGCGGATCGCGCCCAGCCGCGGCACCCACGTCGTGATCGACCAGAAGGACCTGCCGATGGGCCGCGCCGCCTGCATCGTCCCGGCCGGCGAAGGGCGGATGATCTTCTCGCTGCCCTGGTACGGGCGGACCCTGGTCGGCACCACCGACAACGACTTCGAGGGCGACATCGCCCACCCGCGGCCGGGCGAGGACGACGTCGAGTACCTGCTCGACGCCGTCAACGACTACTTCGGGACCCGCCTCACCCAGTCCGACCTGGTCGGCGCCTACGCCGGGGTGCGGCCGCTGATCTCCTCCGGCGACCCCCGCAAGTCCGTCGACATCTCCCGCAAAGCGGAGCTGTATGAGACCTCCTCGGGGATGCTGACGATCACCGGCGGCAAGCTGACGACCTGGCGGCGGATGGCGAAGCAGACCGTCGACCGCCTGGTCGAGCGCGAGGGCCGCGAGGCGCCCTGCCACACCGCCGAGATCCCGCTTGGGATGGAGGCCCGGCCCGACGACCTCGGCGCCCCCGAAGCGGTCAGCGAGGAGGCGGTCCACCAGCTCGCCTTCCGTTACGGCCACGCCACCCGGGCTGTCCTCGACCTCGCTTGGAAGGACCCACGGTTGGCGGAGCCGATCGTCCCCGGCCGCCCCGACCTGCTCGCCGAGGTGGCGATCGCCGCCCGCCGCGAGCAGGCCCGCACGGTCGCCGACGTGCTGCTGCGCCGCACCCGGCTGGGGATCCTGGCGGCTCCGCGGCTGCGCACGGCCGCCGACGTGCGGCCGGTCGCCGAAGTGCTCGGCCGCGAGCTCGACTGGTCCCGCCGCCGCGTCAAGCAAGAGGCCGAGGCCTGGGTCGAGGCGGCCGCGCGCGAGGGCATCGACCCCGGCGCTGCCGGTTGAATAACCTGCCGCGTCTGATGACCAAGGCAGAGCTGGAAACCAAGCACCTCTCAGATCTTCACTCGCTGGCCGCCGAGGCCGGCATCAAGCGCTACCGGATGTTGAGCCGGGCCGAGCTGATCGACCAGCTCGCCGGAGGCGACCCCGGCGACGCGGAGACCGCGCCGTCCCGCCCATCGCGGCGCAGCCGTGGCGGCGAGGGCCGCGAGCGCGGTGGCGACGCGCAGCGCGAGCGCTCGGGTCGTGGCGGGGGTGACCAGCGCTCCGGTCGCGGCGAGGATCGCGACGAGGGCGCCGGGAGCGATCGGCCCGCGCGCCGTCGCCGGCGCCGCGGCGGTCGCGGTGCGGGGGAGGGGTCCGGCACCGAGGCGCCCGAGTCGCGCCGGTCCGAGCCCGAGCCCGAGACTTCCACCGAGGCGGCGCCGCCGGAGCCGGAGCCCGCCGCCGAGCCGGCCCCCGCCGCCGAGGAGGCTTCCCGTCCGCGCCGTCGCCGGCGCCGCCGCTTCGGCCGCCGCGGCAAGCAGGGCGTGACCCTGCAGGGCCTGCTGCTGCCCCCCGAGCCCGGGCGCCAGACCGTTCTTGCGGCCGAGAGCCGCGAGGCCTGCACGGCGCTGCTGCGCTCGGTCGCCGCCGATCTCGCCGACGCTTCCAAGGGCCCCGACCCGGTCGCCCTGCTGATCGACCCCAGCCCCGAGGAGCTCGCCGACTGGAAGCGCGAGGCGCCCCAGGCCGAGATCGTCGCCGCCGGGCAACCCCGCCACGCCGACGACGCCCTTGAGCAGGCCAAGTCCCGCGCCGCCAAGGGCGAGGACATCATCCTCCTGGTCGACTCCCTGACCCGCCTCGGCGAGGCCCACGGCGATGCCGACGCCGCCAAGGATTTCTTCGACGCCGGCCGCGGCACCACCGGCAGCGGCTCCCTCACCGTCGTCGCCGCCCTCGAGCGCCCGACCAACTAGACGACCAACGACCTACCGGCGAATCGCCATCCACGCTCGTGGGGCGGGGTCCGGGTAGGGATGGAGCGTCTTGTACTTTTTCGGCGCCTGAATCTAGGACTGCCACACCCGATGACCCAAAATGTTAATCGGAATCCCAACCCGGACCCCCCCTAGCTAACGCCGATAAGCAATACCCCGCCAGCTCGGCTCTTTCGACAGCTCGATCAGCTCGGAGCTGCGGTCCGGCTGGACGTAGCCGAAGGTCTGGGTTCGCTCGTCGAAGACGATGTCGAGCTCGCCCTCCTTGACGCGCTGGTCGAGCCAGGCGCCCCGGAAGACGAGGCGGCGGATCCAGTGGACGAGGCTGCGGTTGGAGGGCCCGACCAGGTCCTCCCAGTTCTCGTTGATGTGCTCTCCGAGGCGGGAGGTGGGCTCGGCGATCTCGCCGCTGACGGCGAGGTCGAGAAGGTCGTCGAGCTCCTCGCGGCTGAGTCCCTGGCCGACGAAGCCGAGTTTGACCGCGGCCTGCTCGACGCGCTGGCCGAAGTCCTCCTCGTTGAAGGCGAAGCGGAGCTCCCCGTACTCGAGCACGTAGTCGGAGCCAGACTCGTAATTCCCTCTGCGGGTCGTCTTCTTTTCCATGAGTTGAAGCGGCCTGCCCGCAAGCCCGGCGAGCAGGGACATGATCTTGCCGATCATCGTAGTCCCGTGCCCGCTCGGGGCAGGGGCTGAACGACCCTTTGCACCCCGCGGCGTCTTGGAGGAGTTCGGGGGGCGCCGGCGAGTGGCGAGGGGAGAAGTCCCTCCTCGTCGTGCCTTGGACGGTGGTGGAAGCGGCACCGCTCGCACCCCGCCTGGCGGCCCTGCCGCGGGTTCGCCTCGCCGACCGCGACGTTGCCGTCGCCGTCGGGCCGCGGGCGCGGCTGCTGGGCCTCGCCTTGCTGCCGGTCGAGCGGGCCGGAGCGGGCCTGCTGATCCCGCGTTGCGCGAGCGTCCACACCTTCGGGATGCGCTTCGCCCTCGACGTCGTCTTTCTCGACGACGCCGGCCGTGTCCTCGACCGACACCTCGCGGTGCCACCCCGGCGCCTGCTCTGCCACCGCCGCGCCCGCGCGGTCCTGGAGATTCCCGCCGCGGTGGGGGGAGAGTTTGCGCCGCCCGGCCCTTGAGGGCGGGATGTTGCCGCGCCGCCAGGAGATCGCCAGCGTCGTCGTCTGCGAGGACGACGCGACCACCTTGGAGCTGCTCTGCGTCCACCTGACCGCGGACCGTTACGGGGTGCTGCCGGCGCCGACCGCCTCCGACGCGCTGCGCCTCTGCCGGTTCAGCCAGCCAGACTTGCTGCTCCTCGATCTCACCCTTCCCGACGCCTCCGGGCTCGACGTGCTGCGCGAGATCCGTCGCGGCGACGGCGTCGAGTCCCGTTTCGATCCGCGCCTGCCGGTGATCGTACTCAGCGGCCGCAGCGCCATCGCCGATCGGGTTCGCGGCTTCCGGGCCGGCGCCGACGACTACCTGGTCAAGCCCTTCGCGCCGGAAGAGCTGCGGGCCCGGATCGCCGCGGTGCTGCGCCGCCGCGCCCCCAGCCCCACCGGCCCCTGCCGGGTCGGCGAGCTCGAAGTCGACCCGCTGCGGAGGCGGGTCACGGTCGCCGATCGCGAGATCGCCCTTGCCAAGAAGGAGTTCGCGCTGCTGCGCGTCCTCGCCGGCGAGCCAACTCGCGTCTTCGCCAAGCAGGAACTGCTGGAGGCGGTCTGGGGGCTCGCCAGCCCCAGCCGCACGCGCACCTTGGACTCACACGCGAGCCGGCTCCGGCGCAAACTCGATCCGGAGCACGGCCGCTATGTGGTCAATTGCTGGGGCGTCGGTTACCGGCTCGTCGACGGCTGACCGTCACCCCAGCCTCTCGCCCGCGTTACTTCGACTCCGCCGGCGACTCGAAGTGGAGGATCGACAGTTTCGTCTCGATGCCCTCGTCCTTGCCGAGGCGGCTGGCGGACTCCTCCTGGATCTCGATCGCGCGCTCGAGCGTCTCGCCGAGCAGGGCGTTGAGCTCGCTCCAGCCCTTCTCGTCGAGGACGAGCGGAGTGCGGCTGACGTGGGAGTCGCTGCGGGCGTCGATCGTGCCGGCGACGAGCGCCGCGGTCGAGTCCTGACCGATCATCTCGAGGACGGCGCCGGAGATCCCCTTGCGGGCCGAGGCCGGGATCTTCTCCCAGTCGCTGTCGCTGAAGAAAGCGCGCTCCGTGGCCCGGTAGAAGTGCTCGACGGCACCGCGGCGGGGCTCGGTTTTGACAAGTTCGACGCAGTCGAATTCGAGCAGGGTCTTGACGTGGTAGCTGACGTTGCCGAGTGGCTCGCCGAGTTCCTGCGCGAGCTGATTGGGGCTGGAGATGCCCTTGTGCAGCGAGGTGAGGATGCGGACGCGCAGTGGGTGGGCGAGCGCCTTGGCGAGCTGCTGGGTGATTCCCTCTGGTGACGTGCGGGTCTGGGCCACTTGGGTTGATCCTCCGATCGGGGTGGGGGCCGTGATGAGGTGGCTTCTGGGGTGTAATCACCCCGGTTTCTAAATCAAGTATTCCAAAACGCTCCGTCGTTTCCCATATTGAATGTGGCTTATAGAGCGAAAAAAGTAGTTTGCTGTGCCGGGGCTAAACATCTTTGTGCCTGAACCGGAACGACTCTTAGCGTTAAACAGGTCTCATCTATGCGCACCCGCCGCCCTGAGGCGCCTGGCCGAGACCGCATTAGGGCCGGTGGGTGCGCGTTTCCCTGCCATCCGTGGCCGGGGGTGGGGGAGAAATCGGTCGCGCCGACGCCTTGAGGTCGCCATGTCGAGCGACCGCGAGGGGCGATGACGCGATGGACCTGAGCCTCTCCCAGGTCGCCGCCGGATGGCCGCTCGCCGCCTCGCTGGCGGTGCTCCTCGCCGGTGGCTTCTACGGCGGCCGTCGCCGCTCGGCGCTCAACGAGTGCCTGCACGAGCTGCGGCGCCCCTTGCAGGTGCTGGCTCTAGTCGGAGCGGGTCCGGCCGCTTCCGAGGGCGCCGAGTCCTGCCTGCGCCTGGCGTCGCAGGCGCTGGAGCGACTCGATTGCGAGATCAACGGACACCCCGCCGTCGACCGGACCGGACCGGTCGATGTCGAGGCCCTGCTGCGGGTGGCGCTGTCGCGCTGGCGCCCGCGAGCCGAGCTGGGGGGTGGCTCGGTGCGGCTCTGCTGGCGGGCCGGGACGGTCGCGGTCCTCGGCGATCGCGCCCGCCTCGAACAGGCGCTCGACAACGTCCTCGCCAACGCGCTCGAACACGGTCGTCCCGATG
>CBIHMQ010000119.1:0-6497 GCA_966211075.1 uncultured bacterium | reverse complement strand
TCGTCGGCTGCCGTGGTCCAGTTGTCGTTCGCGTCACTCATGCCCGTCCGCCTAAGCCCCCGGCTTCCCCCGGTTCTCCCCCTCCTCGTCCTCCTTCTCGGTCAGTCCGAGAACCTGCCGCGCCCAGGGAGTGTCGAGCGAGGTCGTGTAGAAGTGCTGTAACGAGCCGCGCACCTGCTTCGTCCGCACCAGGCTGACCGCGGCGCAGTCCGCCAGCACCCTGACGTGGTAGCTGACGTTGCTGAGAGGCATGTCCAGCGCGGTCGCGACCTCCCGCGGCGAGATCTCCTCCTTGTCCAGCATCTGCCGGAGGATCCGCCGCCGCACCGAGTGCTGCAGGGCGAGGAGCAGATCATGGTCGTCCGAGTGTTTAGGCGCCCCCATCTCGGTGGGCAATATAAAGCAAACGAAAGCTTTTGTCTGTAGAGCTTTTGTCTACTTCTCTCAAACGTCCTCGCGGACGCCGCCCATTTCGGTGAAAACCGCGGTGACGCCGCCGTCCTCGCGCTGTTCGTCGGCGATCACGTGGGAGACCGCGTTGATCAGGGCCAGGTGGGTGAAGGCCTGCGGAAAGTTGCCGAGGTGCTGGGCGCTTTCGGCGTCGAGCTCCTCGGCGAAGAGGTCGAGCCAGCCGGCCTCCTCGAGCAGGCGCTGGCAGAGCCGCCGCGCTCGCTCGGGCTCGCCGATCTCCGAGAGCGCCGAGACCAGCCAGAAGGAGCAGATCAGGAAGGTGCCCTCGCGGCCATGCAGGCCGTCGTCGGTCTCTTCGACTTTGTAGCGGAGCACCAGGCCGTGCTCGGTGAGGTCGTCGGCGATCGCGTTGACGGTCTTGGCGACCCGCTCGTCGCCGGGCGGTAGGAAGCGCAGCAGCGGGATCAGCAGGGTCGAGGCGTCGAGCGCGTCGGTCTCGTAGTGCTGGCGGAAGACGCCGTCGCGGACGCCGCGCTCGAGGATCTCGGCCTTGATCTCCTCGGCTTTCGCCTCCCACTCGTCGGCTTTGTCGCCGAAGCCGTAGTCGCGGGCGAGCCGGGCGCCGCGGTCGACCGCGACCCAGATCATCAGCTTCGAGGAGACGTAGTGCTGGGGCTCGCCCCGCGACTCCCAGATCCCCTGGTCGGGCTGCGGCCAGGCCTCGATCGCCGCTTCCACCTGGTAGCCGATCAGTTCCCGGTCGGCCTGGGTGCCGCTGCCGCGCAGCGCCTTCTGGTGCAGGTAGATCGAGTCCAGCAGGGCCCCCCAGACGTCGTTCTGGCGCTGGTCGAAGGCACCGTTGCCGATCCGCACCGGGCGGGCACCTCCGTAGCCGCCGAGATGGTCGAGGGTGCTCTCGGTGAGCTCCTTCTCGCCGCCGATCCCGTACATGATCTGCAGGTCCGGGTGGTCCTTGCAGACCTGGACGATGAAGCGCATGAAGTCCCGCGCCTCCTCGTCGAAGCCGAGCGTGTGCATCGCCCAGAGACTGAAGGTCGAGTCGCGGATCCAGCTGTAGCGGTAGTCCCAGTTGCGTTCGCCGCCCGGGGTCTCCGGCAGCGAGGTGGTCGGGGCGGCGAGGATCGCCCCCGTCGGCGCGTAGGTGAGGCCCTTGAGGACCAGCGCCGAGCGCTGCAGGTGGATCCGCCAGGGGTGGTCGGGGAAGTCGCCGCCGCGCAGCCACTGGCGCCAGAACTCCTCGGTCGAGTCGAGCCGCTCCAGCGCCTCCGGGGCGCTGCGCGGCCCGCCCAGCTCCTCGCCGCCCCAGGTGATCGCGCAGAAGCCGTTTTCGTCCTCGCGCAGCCGCAGGGTGCCGCGGGCGGCGCCACCCTCGAGGGTCAGGTCCATGTCGCTGGTCAGCCGCAGCTGGGTTCCGTCGGCGCAGCTGGCCACCGCCTCGCCGATCTCGCCGCCGCTCCAGCGCGCCTCCTCGGCCCCGTAGGCGAAGCGCGGCAGGCACTCCATGTCCATCTCGACCTCGCCGTCGATGCAGGTCACCGTGCGCAGCAGCGAGCGGTCGGACTCGTGGCCGGTATCGGGCTGGCGTTCGCGCTCGCCGCCCGAGTTGGCCCACTCGGCGATCGTCAGCGCGTCGTGGACGACCGCCCAGCCGGTGTCGGTCACCCAGGTCGTCTCGATCACCAGCGTCCCCGGCTTGTAGCGGCGCCCGATCGGGACGACGACGCCGCGCGGCTTCAGCGCGAAGTGTCCGGCGCCGCGGTCGAGCAGGGCGGCGAAGGCGCTCGGCGAGTCGAAGCGGGGCAGGCAGAGCCACTCGACGACCCCGTCGTATGAGACCAGGGCGGCGGTGTGGCAGTCGGAGAGGAACCCGTAGCTGCCGATCGGCGGGAAGCGGTCTTTCGGGGCGGCCACGGCGTTGCCAAGCTAGCAGCGCCGCGGGCGGCTGGAGCGCCTCTGACGGCGCCAGGCCGTCGCTACGCTGGACCCGTTGACCCCGCCGATCGCAGTCCTCGAGCTCCTCTACGGCCTCGCCGAGCTGGCCCCGCTGGTGATCGTCGCGGCGCTCTACGCGAAGCGCTCCTCGACCCTGGCCGCGAAGGGCCGGCCGGTGCCGCTCTGGCGCCAGGCCTGCTTCGCCTCCGGGCTCTTGACGATCTTCGCCGCGACCGCCTCGCCGCTGGCCGGGACCGCCGAGGAACTGGTCATCGCCCACATGGTCGAGCACCTGTTGATCGGCGACATCGCCACCCTGCTGCTGGTCCTCGGCCTGACCGGGCCGCTGCTGCAGCCGGTGCTGGCGATCCCGGTCTTCGACCGGCTGCGCGTCCTCGTCAACCCCCTCGTCGCCT
This sequence comes from uncultured bacterium, assembly GCA_966211075.1. Classification (GTDB taxonomy): domain Bacteria; phylum Actinomycetota; class Thermoleophilia; order Solirubrobacterales; family 70-9; genus VAYN01. The sequence continues at coordinate 3,717 of CBIHMQ010000119.1, read as the reverse complement.
TCCCGCTCTGGGTGCTCAACTTCTACTTCTGGCACATCCCCGCCCTCTACGACGCCGCTTACGGGGGCGCGGCGGTGCACGTCCTCGAGCACGCGACCTTCATCTTTTTCGGGGCGCTGATGTGGATGCCGGTCTTCGGGCCGCTGCCGAAGCCGACCTGGTTCAACGGCGCCTGGCAGGTCGTCTACGTGATCGCGGTCCGCTTCTCCGGGGCGATCCTCGGCAACGTCCTGATGTGGTCCGGCTCGGTTCTCTACGAGGTCTACCTGCCGGGCGAGCGGGCCTGGGGGATCACCCCGATCGCCGACCAAAGCACGGCCGGCGTGATCATGATGGTCGAGGGCACCTTCCTCGGCCTCGGCATGCTCGCCTACGCCTTCTTCAGGGCCGCCAACGAGGGGATCGAGAAGCAGCGCCTGCTCGACCTCGCCGCCGAGCGCGGGGTGGAGCTGGACGACGAGCGGGCGCAGCGGGCGGTTGCCGCCGGCCACGGGGCGCGCCTCGAGCAACAGCTGATCGCTTCCGGGAGGGACCCTGAGACCGGCGGTCCCTGAGCGGCTGCTGCTGCCGGCGCTGGTCTTCGTCGTCGGCGCATCCAGCCTCGGCGTCGAGATCGCCGCCGCGCGCCTGCTGGCGCCGTACTTCGGCTCCTCGACGATCGTCTGGGCGAACACGATCGGGGTCGTCCTCGTCGCCCTATCGATCGGCTACTGGTTCGGCGGCCGCTACGCCGACCGCCACCCGCACCTGCGCGGCCTCTGCCTGGTGGTGCTCGGCGCCTCGCTGCTGATCGCGGTCGTCCCCTTCGCCGCCCGTCCCTTCCTCAGCTTCTCGGTCGACGCCTTCGACACGATCTCGGTCGGCGGCTTCGCCGGCTCGCTGTTCGGCGTCCTCGTCCTCGTCGCCGTGCCGGTCACCCTGCTCGGCGCCGCCGGCCCCTGGGCGGTGCGGCTGGCGGTCGCCGACCTCGACCGCTCCGGCGAGCAGGTCGGCCGCCTCTACGCGATCTCGACCGCCGGCTCGCTGGTCGGGACGATGCTCTCGGCGCTGCTCTTCATCCCGCTGCTGGGCACCCAGCGGACCTTCTTCGCCTTCGCCCTGGCGCTGGCCCTGGTCGCCTGCGCCGGGGTCGGGGTCCGCTACGCGGCCGTCCCCGCCGCCCTGGCGCTGGCGATGGCACTGCTGCCGGTCGGCACGATCAAGGCGGCCGGCGAGGACCGCGTCCTCTACGAGGCCGAGACCACCCACCAGTACGCCCGGGTGGTCGAACGCGACGACGGCAGCCGCGCCCTCGAGCTCAACGAGGGCCAGGCCGTGCACTCCCTCTGGCGGCCCGGCACCTACCTGACCGGCGACTACTGGGACGGGCACCTGGTCCTGGCGGCGGCGGCGCGGCGGCAGGCGCCCCGCTCGATCGCGATCCTCGGCAACGCCGCCGGCACCGTCGCCCGCGCCTTCGGCCACTTCTTCCCGGCCACCGCCGTCGACGCGGTCGAGATCGACGGCGAGCTGACCGAGATCGGCCGCCGTTACTTCGACCTCCGCAACCCGCGGATGCGGACCTTCGCCGAGGACGCCCGGCCCTGGCTGGAGCGCTCCGGCGGTGGCTACGACGCGATCATGGTCGACGCCTACCGTCAGCCCTACATCCCCTTCTACCTGACCACCGCCGAGTTCTTCGGGCTGGCCGCCGAGCGACTGGCGCCGGGCGGGATCGTCATCGTCAACGTCGGCCACCCCGAGGGCGGCGACGAGCTCGAGCGGGTGCTGGGGAGGACGATGGCGACCGCCTTCCCGCGGGTGCTTCGCTACCCGATCGAGCCGACCAACACGCTGCTGGTCGGCGGCGGCCGCGAGCTCTCCGCGGCCCGGCTCGCCGGCAACGCCGGGGCCCTGCCACCGCGGCTGCGCCCGCTCGCCCGCGAGGCCGCGGCGGCACTGGCGCCGCGGCTGCCCGGCGGCGAGATCTACAGCGACGACCACGCCCCGGTCGAGTGGCTGGTCGACAGCTCCCTGCTGGAATACGCGAATGAATAGCCCCCTCGAAAGGGCCCGGGCATGGCTGGTCACCGGGCCGGTCGGACGCGGCCTCTCCTTCGCGATCGACTTCGGGGTCGCGCTGCGCACCGCGGCGGCTCGACGGCGCCGCTGATCCTCTAGGGTCACCCGTCCCCGATGCAGACCTCCGTCAAAGAGCTGCCCGACTCGCGCGTCAGCGTCGAGGTCGAGGTACCCGCCCAGGACGTCGACCGCGCCGCCGCCCGCGCCGCCCGCGCGATGGCGAAGGAGATGCGGATGCCCGGCTTCCGCAAGGGCAAGACGCCGCCCTCGCTGGTGATCCAGCGGATCGGCTTCGGCGCCGTCCTCCAGGAGGCGATCCGGGACTCGCTGCCCGAGTGGTACGAAAAGGCGCTGCTCGACACCGGCGTCACCCCGATCGGCGACCCCGATATCGAGATGACGACGACTCCCGAGGACGAGGGCCAGCCGCTCGCCTTCAAGTTCGAGGTCGGGGTCCGTCCCAAGGCCGAGCTCGGCGAGTACAAGGGCCTCGAGGTCGGTAGGAAAGAGAACGAGGTCCCCGACGACGTCGTCGACCGCGAGGTCGAGCGGATCCAGGAGGGCTTCGCCCGCCTCGAGCCGGTCGAGCGCGAGGCCGCCGAGGGCGACTCGCTGCTGATCGACTTCGAGGGGCTGATCGACGACAAAGCTTTCGAGGGCGGCAAGGCCGAGGACTACCTGCTGGAGCTCGGCTCCAACTCCCTGATCGAGGGCTTCGAGGAGCAGCTGACCGGCGCCAAGGCCGGGGACGAGCGCCGGGTCGAGGTGACCTTCCCCGACGAGTACCACGCCGAGCACCTGGCCGGCGAAGACGCGACCTTCGTGGTCAAGGTCAAAGAGGTGCGGGAGAAGATCCTCCCCGAGCTCGACGACGAGTTCGCCTCCGACGCCTCCGAGTTCGACACGCTCGAGGAGCTGCGCGCCGACATCCGCGAGAAAGTCGGCGAGGCGCTCGGCAGCCGCGCCGAGGAAGACTTCCGGATCGCCGCCGTAGACGCCGCGGTTGCCGCCGCCACGGTCGAGGTCCCCGCGGACCTGGTCAACGCCCGCGCCGCCGAACGCTGGGAGAACACCGAACGGCAGCTGGTCCAGCGCGGCATGGACCCCAACGCCTTCCTGCAGATGCAGGGCAAAACCCGCGACGAGCTGATCGAGGAATCGAAGCCGGACGCCGAGCGCGAGCTGCGCCGCGAGTCGGTCGTCACCGCGATCGCCGAGGCCGAGAACATCGAGGTCTCCGACGAGGAAATGATCGAGGCCCTCGCCCACAGCGCCGAACACGAACGCACCACACCCGAGAAACTCCTCGCCCGCCTCCGCGAGAACGGCCGCGAGGCGATGGTCCGCGAAGACATCCGCGCCCGCAAAGCGATCGAGCTGGTCGCCGATGCCGCGAAGCCGATTCCGCTCGAGGAAGCGGAAGAGCGGCAGGAGCGCAAAGAGGCGTCCGACAAAATTTGGACGCCCGAGAAAGAGGACAAAGAGGGCGGCAAATCCGAGGGTCTCTGGACCCCGGACTCAGACTGAGGGTCCTGCGGGGGAGGGGTCCGGTTGCCCTCCGGGGGAACTGATTCGCGCGGCCCCTAAGGGGCCGCAGCTCGGATGTTGGAGCCCGAGCTAAAGCTCGGGCAATGACCGGATTGCATTTCCGCGCGC
>CBIHMQ010000118.1:0-6541 GCA_966211075.1 uncultured bacterium | reverse complement strand
CCGAGCGCGTCTGGCCGGGGCTCGACGACAAGCGGCTGACGTCGTGGAACGCGCTGATGGTCTCGGCGCTCGCCGACGCGGGCGCGGTGCTGGAGCGTGAGGACTACCTCGACGCGGCGCGCCGGTGCGCGGACTTCCTGCTCACCGAGCTGACCGACGCCGACGGCCGCCTGCTGCGCACCTGGAAGGACGGCGAGGGCCGGCTCAACGCCTACCTCGAGGACCACGCGTACCTGCTCGACGCGCTGCTGACGCTCTACGAGGCGACCTTCGAGCCGCGCTGGTTCGAGGCGGCGCGCGCGCTCGCCGACACGACGATCGAGCGCTTCGGCGACCCCGAGAAGGGCGGCTTCTTCGAGACCTCGTCCGACCACGAGCGGCTGCTGACGCGGCGCAAGGACCCCGAGGACCACCCGATCCCGTCCGGCAACGCGGCGGCCGCCTACGCGCTGCTGCGCCTCGCGGCGCTGACTGGCGAGCACGAGTACGAGCGCCAGGCCGTCGGCGTGCTGCGGCTGTTCATCGAGATGGCCCCGCGCCATCCCAACGCGTTCGCGCACCTGCTGCAGGCGCTCGACTTCCACCTCGCGCAGGTGAGGGAGGTCGCGCTGGTCGGCGACGAGCTGGCGCCGCTGGAGCGGGTGGTGCGCGGCGCCTTCCGGCCCCACGTCGTGCTGGCGGGAACGCCTCCGGACGGGTCCGGCGATGCGAGCGCGATCCCTTTGCTCGAGGGCCGCACGCCGATCGACGGCCGAGCGGCGGCCTACGTCTGCGAGCGGTTCGCCTGCCAGGCGCCGGTTACGGAGCCGGCGGAGTTGGAGAGCCTGCTGGCATGAGGCGCGGCGCGACCCGCCTGACAGGCGCTGTCGTAGGGACCGTCGAGCTCGATGCCGTAATGCAATCTGGGGCGATCGCGGCGGAATCGCCGCCGGAATCGGCCCAGGCCGACGCCGGACGGCACGCCGCCGCGTCCGCCCGGTCGCACGGACACGACGCCCTGCGCGCCGCGCGGCGGATCGCCTCACTGGGCCCGCGTCCGGCGGCGAGCGGCGCCGAGCGGCGGGCGCACGCCTATGTCGGTCGCGTCTTCGAGAAGGCCGGCCTCGACGTGACGGTGCAGCGCTTCGGCGTTCCCGGCAAGGGCCGCTCGCGCAACGTGATCGGCCTGCTCGACGGGCCGCGCAAGTGCCTGAAGGTCGTGATGGCGCACACCGACACGACGGCGCCGGGGCCGGGCGCGAACGACAACGCGTCGGGGGTCGGCGTGGTGGTGGCGATCGCGAAGCGACTGCGCGCGATCGACCCGCCGTGCGACGTGTGGCTGGTGGCCACGGGCGCCGAGGAGCGGATCTACACCGGCCAGCCGGACCACCTCGGCGCGCTCGCGCTCGCCAAGCGGGCGCGCAACCGCGGCGCCGCGCGCCGCCTGCGCTTCGCCCTGTCGCTCGACGAGGTCGGCCGCGACCGACCGTTCTGGCTGCGCTCCCCCGCCCCGGCCGCGCGGCCCCGCGTCGAGGGCGCGTTGCTGCGCGCCGCGCGCCGCGCCGGCGTACCCACCGTCTGGGTCCGCGACGGCAGCGACAGCAACTCCGACCACCGCGAGTTCGAGCTGCTCGGCCTGCCGGCCGCCAAGCTCGGCGTCGGCGCCGGCGGCGAGCCCTGCCGCCACATGTCGTGCGACACCCCTGACCGCCTCGACCGCCGCTCGCTGATGCTGGCGCAGCGGCTGACGGAGCGGGCATTGCGCAACTAGGCAGGGAGCCGGCCGCCGCCGCCCTGCAGTCGTCGGCCCGATTTGCCAGCATGGGCCGCCGTGTCTGGGCGCTCCCTCTTCTCCTTCCCAGCCGGACGGCGGTCGAAGTGGGTCGTGTTCGCGATCTGGATCGTCGCGATCTTCGGCGCGATGGCGGCGAACCTGCCCGGCAAGTTCTCCGACGCCGAGGACAACGAGTCGACCTCGTTCCTGCCGGGCGACGCAGAGTCGACGAAGGCGCTGACCGCCACCGAGGACCTGCAGGGCGGCGAGCTCGCGCCCGCGGTGATCGTCTTCCGCCGCGACAGCGGCCTGACGGCGGCCGACCGCCAGACGATCCAGAAGGACGTCGCGAAGCTCGCGCAGAAGCGCTTCCCCGGGGTCGTCGCCGACGGCGCCACCGCCGCGGCCGGCGGCAAGGCGACCTCCGACGCCGGCGGCCAGGGCCCCGGCGGCGCGGGCAGCGGCTGCCCGACCTGCCAGGACGACGCGGCGCCCCCGGCGGGTGGCGCCGCCGATTCCGACGGCGGCCAACCGGCCGGAGCCGGCCAGGGAGGCGCACCTCCGGCCGGAGCTGCCCCGCCCGAGGGTTGCGGCGGTCCGACGACCCCCGTCCCCGGCCAGCCAGCCGGCTACGCGCCGTTCGTCGGCCCGATCTGCTCCGAGGACGGCAAAGCCGCGATCGTCATCGCCTACCTCAAGGGCGACGGCCAGGCCGAGACGATCCTCGACCCGATGCAGGAGTGGCGCGACGCGATCTCCGACCCGGGCGGCGGCCTGCAGGTGAAGATCACCGGCGGCGCCGGCTACGCGGCCGACGCGATCGAGGTCTTCGAGAACATCAACGGCACGCTGCTGCTGGCGGCGCTGAGCCTCGTGATCTTCCTGCTGATCGTGATCTACCGATCGCCGATCTTCTTCCTTATCCCACTGCTCGCCGTCGTCTTCGCCGAGATGCTGTCGCGCTCGCTCGGCTACGGCGTTTCCGAGCTCGGCGTGACGATCAACGGCCAGTCGAGCTCGATCATGTCGATCCTCGTCCTCGGGGCGGGAACCGACTATGCGCTGCTGCTCGTCGCGCGCTACCGCGAGGAGCTGCACCGCACCGCCGACAAGCACGCCGCGATGGCGACCGCGCTCGCCTCCGCCGGACCGGCGATCTTCGCCTCCGCCGCCACCGTCATCGCCGCCCTCTTCTGCCTGACGATCGCCAAGGTCAACGGCACCTCCGGCCTCGGCCCGATCGCCGCCCTCGGCGTCGCCTGCGCCGCCCTGTCGATGCTCACGCTCCTGCCCGCGCTCCTGACGATCTTCGGCCGCCGCGCCTTCTGGCCGTTCGTGCCGAACACGGCGGACACCGCGCCCAGCGAGAGTGTCATCCCGGCCTGGTCGCTGCAGCACATCACCGAGGGTCGCCGTGCGACTGCGCTGAGCAGCGCGATCGGCGCCGGCCTGGCGGTCTTCGTGCTGCTGCCGTTCGTGCTGCTGAACCTGCTGGTCAAGCTGATCGTCGCGATCGTCGTGCGCTGGTTCACCGACTGGCGCTTCCCGTCACTGATCGTCGGCCCGCTCGACAGGGCGGTCTTCCGCCCCTACGAGCTGCGCCGCTTCCGGCGCGAGCACAAGGCGGACGCCACGCACGGGTTCTGGAAGCGGGTCGGCGACTGGGTCGCGCGCGGTACCGGGCGGGTGCTCGCGGGATCGCTGGCCGTGCTGCTGATCATGTGCTGCGGCCTTGCCTTCTTCTCGACCGACCTGACCAGCAACGACAGCTACCGCACCGAGGTCGAGTCGGTCCAGGGCCAGGCGATCCTCGCCAAGAGCTTCCCGGCGGGCTCCGCGGCGCCGGCCGACATCGTCGTCAGCGACCCCGCGCAGGTCGCGGCGGTCGCCGAGGCCGCCGAGGCGGTCGACGGCATCGAGTCGGTCTCGCCGCCGGTCGCGCAGGGCGATGGCGGCGTGCTGATCCAGGCGACGCTGGTGCCGACGCCGTACTCGACCGAGGCCTACGACATCGTCGAGCCGCTGCGCGACGCGGTCCAGGGCGTCGCCCCCGACACGCTCGTCGGCGGGCCCACCGCGGTCGAGTTCGACGTCCGCGAGGCCGCCGCCTGGGACTCGAAGGTGATCCCGCCGATCGTCCTCGTCGTCGTCTTCCTGATCCTGGTGCTGCTACTGCGGGCGGTCGTCGCGCCGCTGGTGCTGATCGGGACGGTGATCCTCAGCTTCCTCGCCGCGCTCGGCGTCGGCTACTTCGCCTTCGACGTCTTCTTCGACTTCCCCGGCTCCGACCCGTCGCTGCCGCTGTTCGCATTCGTCTTCCTGGTCGCGCTCGGCGTCGACTACAACATCTTCCTGATCGCCCGAGCGCGCGAGGAGACGCTGGTCCACGGCACCCGCAAGGGGATCCTGCGCGCCCTCGCCGTCACCGGCGGCGTGATCACCAGCGCCGGCATCGTCCTCGCCGGCACCTTCTCGGTCCTCGCCGTCCTCCCCCTCGTCTTCCTGACCGAGATCGGCTTCGTCGTCGCCTTCGGCGTCCTGCTCGACACCTTCCTCGTCCGCTCCGTCCTCGTCCCCGCCCTCGTCCTCAAGATCGGCCCCAAGTTCTGGTGGCCGTCGGACCTGGCGAAGACCGACGGCGAGGTCGCGCCGCCCGAGAAGCAGCTCGTCTAGCTCCTCCTGGCCGTTCTAGAACCAAGCCTGGCAAGGAAGCAGGCCTCGTGGCGGGCGCCAGCCCGCGAGAGGCCGATGACGCCGCCAGGCGCCGGTTATAGGACGGCCATGTAGCGGTCGAGCTCCCACTGGGTGACCTGGACCCGGTAGTCCTCCCACTCCTGGCGCTTGATCTCGATGAAACGGTTGAAGATGTGCTCGCCGAAGGCGCGCAGGACCAGCTCGGACTCCGACGTCAGCTCGATCGCCTCGCCAAGCGTCTCGGGCAGCTGCTCGATGCCGAGCCGCTTGCGCTCGTCGGGCGACAGGTGGTAGAGGTTCTTCTCCATCGGGTCGGGCAGCTCGTAGCCCTTCTCGATCCCCTCGAGGCCGGCGTGCAGCAGCGCGGCGAAGGTTAGGTAGGGGTTGCAGGCCGGGTCGGGGCAGCGCAGCTCCATCCGCGTCGCCTGCTCCTTGCCGGGGTGGTAGAGCGGCACCCGTACCAGCGCCGAGCGGTTGCGGCGCGACCAGGCGCAGTACACGGGCGCCTCATAGCCGGGCACCAGGCGCTTGTAGCTGTTCACCCACTGGGCGAACACCGACGAGATCTCGCGCGCGTGCTTGAGCTGTCCCGCGATGAACGCCTTGCCGACGTCGGAGAGGTAGTACTGGTCGTCGGCGTCGTAGAAGGCGTTCTTGCCGTCCTTGAAGAGCGACTGATGGGTGTGCATCCCGGAGCCGTTCTCGCCGAAGAGCGGCTTCGGCATGAACGTGGCATGCCAGCCGTACTTCATCGCGTACTCCTTCACGGTGATGCGGTAGGTCATGCAGTCGTCGGCCATCTTCAGCGCCGGCGCGTAGCGCATGTCGATCTCGTGCTGGGAGGGCCCCACCTCGTGGTGGGTGTACTCGACGTGAATCCCCAGCTGCTCGAGCGCGAGCACGGTCTCCCGCCGCACGTCGGAGCCGGCGTCGAGCGTGGTCAGGTCGAAGTAGCCGCCCTCGTCGAGGATCTCGGGAACACCGCTCTCCGGGCGCGCGCTGCGGAAGTAGAAGTACTCGAGCTCGGGGCCGACGTTGAAGGTGTCGAAGCCCATGCCCTCGGCCCTTTCGAGAGCCCGGCGCAGGACGTGGCGCGGATCGCCCTCATAGGGCTCGCGGCTGGGGGTGAGCACATCGCAGAAGATCCGCGCTACGCCCTTGTCCTCGGGCCGCCACGGCAGCACGGCGAAGGTCGACGGGTCCGGCATCGCGATCATGTCCGACTCCTCGATCGCGTTGAAGCCCGTGATCGAGGATCCGTCGAAGCCCATCCCCCCCTCGAACGCGTCGGCGAGCTCGGCGGCGTTGATCGAGAAGCTCTTCAGCTGGCCGATGATGTCGGTGAACCACAGCCGGACGAAGCGGATGTCCCGCTCCTGCACGAACGCGATGATCTCGTCGGCGGTCTTGGGCTGGTCGGCCATGGCGTCCCCTTGTCGTATCGGCAGCGCGGAAGGCCGCGAAGGCTAACGCGCTGGGCGAGGGTGCAACCGCGTGGCGCTCAGGCGGTCGGCGGGGCCGCGCCGTTGGAGCGTCCGCAGTGAACATGCGACCACTGCTTGAGCGCCATCAGGGCGGGCTTCAGATCCATGCCCTTGGCGGTGAGCCCGTACTCGACGCGGACCGGGGTCTCGTCGTAGACGTGGCGGTCGACGATTCCCTCCCCCTCGAGCTCCTTGAGGCGCTCGGAGAGGAGGCGATCGGATACGTCGGGCACGAGCTGGCGAATCTCCGAGAAGCGCAGCGGCCCGTCGATCAGGACGAGCAGGATGGCGCCGGTCCAGCGCTTGCCCACCAACTCGACAGCGTGGTGATAGAGAGCGCAACAGGGGGAGCGCTTGTCCTGAGGGGGTGCGCCTACCGCCGGGTCCTCTGCCCGCTCGGTAGCCGTCTGCATCCCGGCACCCATCGCCGTCAATCCTAGAGGACGCCGCCTACGCCGCCTGGGCGAGCCGCCCCTCCTCGGCGGACCCGTCGTTGGGGACGTCGCCGGCACGGGTGACCAGGTTCCCGAAGCTGTTGAGCGCGACGTGTGCGACGGCCTCGAGGATCTGCTCGTCCTCCCAGCCGGCCTCGCGCGCCTCCTCGTGG
>CBIHMQ010000117.1:0-6557 GCA_966211075.1 uncultured bacterium | reverse complement strand
CCCTCCTGGTGCACACGCTGTCCTACGCCGGCTTCATCGAGGACCCGATCACCTGGGTCCTGTTAGCCCTCGGCGTCTCGCTGGCCGCCCCCGCGGTCCGCGACTCCGCGTAGGGTCCTCCCGTGTCGGGATACCTGCGCCGCCTCGCGACGACCGGCGCCGCCTACACGGCGGCAAGCATCGTCTCCAAGGTCATCGCGGTCGTTCTGCTGCCGCTCTACACGCGTCACCTCAGCCCGGCCGACTACGGCGCCGCCGAGGTGATGTTCGCGGCGGTCGTCTCCGCCAGCATCATCGTCCGCTTCGGGCTGATCGAGGCGGTGCTGCGCTTCTACTACAAGGACGACGAGCAGCCGCGCGAGGTGGTCGCCAGCTCCTTCGCCGGGCTCTTCTGGCTCTCGACGGCCGCGATGGCGATCGCGCTGCCGTTCGCCGAGCCGATCTCCAGGGCACTGCTCGACGTATCCCCCGCGGAGATGGAGCGGATCTCGGCGACCCAGCTGGCGCAGATCTCCATCGCCGGCCTCTGGGTGCTGACGATGTCGGAGTTCCTGCTGACGATGTTCCGCCTCGAAGAGCGCGCGCGCGCGTTCTTCACGACCGCGATCGTCAACGTGCTGGCGACGATCGCGCTGACGGTCGTCCTCGTCGTCGGCTTGGACGAGGGGGCCCGCGGCCTCCTGATCGGCAGCTACGCGGCCGGGGCCGTCACGGTCCTGGTCCTGATCGCGCTGCAGTGGCGCAAGCTCTCGCTGCGCTTCGACCCGGCGCTGCTGCGCCGCCTGTTCCGGTTCGGGCTGCCGACGATGCCGGCCGAGGTCTCGCTCTACGCGCTCAACTTCGTCGACCGGATCATCATCGTCCGCACCCTCGGCCTCTGGGAGGCCGGGCTCTACTCGCTGGCCGTCAAGTTCGCCCAGGCGGTCAACGTGCTCGTCCGCGGCTTCCAGCTAGCCTGGCCGCCGCTCGCGTACTCGATCCGCGACGATGGTGAGGCCCGCCGCGCCTACGCGACCGTCGTCACCCTCTTCGTCGCCGGCTGCGCCTTCGTGGTCACCGGGATGTGGCTGTTCGCGCGCTGGATCGTCCGCCTCCTGGCGGCGCCGGAGTTCTTCGATTCCTACGAAGCCGTCGGCCTGATCTCCATCGCGGTCACGCTCTACGCCCTTTACCTGGTGCTGGTGGTGATTCTCGGCCGCACCGGCCGCACCGAGTTCAACCTCCCGGCGACGCTCGCGGCCCTGGTCGTCAACGTCGTCCTCAACCTCGTCCTGGTGCCGCCGCTGGGGATCGTCGGCGCCGGCCTCGCCCTGGTCGCTTCCTACCTGGTCGTGCTGGCGCTGATGTACGTCTTCACCCAGCGCCTCTTCCCGGTCGCCTACGAGTGGGGACGGCTGGCCAAGATCGTCCTCGCCTCCGCGGCCCTGGTCGGCATCGCCGAACTGGCGGTGCCGACGGACGGCGTCGCCGGCTTCTTCGGCCGCGCCGTCCTGCTCGCCGCCTACCCGCTAGCCCTTTACCTGGGCCGCTTCTTCACCCCCGGCGAGCGCGCCTGGATCTCCCGCCTCCGCCACCCCGGCGCGATCGTCGCCGAGGTCCGGGCGATGCGAGCCGAGCCCGCCGCGGTCGACGGGCGGCTGCCCGAGACCTACGAGGCAGAGCTGCGCGACGAGGACGCCAGGCTCTAGCCCGTAGCGGAGTTTGACCCCAGTGGGCTGGGGCAAAAGTCGAATGCGTTCAGGAGGCTCGGTCGCGGATGCTTTCGCCGCGGCCGGGCAGCAGCGCCTGGCGGGCGTGCGCCCAGTAGACGCGGGCGGGCTGGTCCGGGATCAGGCTGGCGGCGGCGGCGCGGATCGCGTAGGACCAGGCGGTCAGGAGGCGCACCGCCAGCGCCGCCGAGGCCGCGTGGTGCTTCCGCATGTACAAATCTCGGTTGCGGTGGAATTCGACGATTCGCGGCAGACCGGCGGCGAGGTCGGTGGAGAGCTGGTCGTGGTGGTAGGCCTCGGCGGCGGGGACGTAGAGCGAGTGCCAGCCGGCGTCGGCGAGGCGCCTGGCGAAGTCGGTCTCGTCGGAGTAGACGAAGAAGGCCGGATCCATGTAGTCGATTTCCGCCGCCGCCTCGCGACGAACCAGCAGGGCGCTCGACTGGGCCCAGTCGACACGGCGCGTCACCGCTCCCTTGCTCTGCACCGTGAACCGCCCGTGCAGGAACAGCGCCCCGGCCAGCGCCGTGGCGACGCCCGGGAAGCGCCAGGCGCAGGGGACCGGCCGGCCGGCCGAGTCGAGCAGCCGCGGTCCCGCCGCCGCGGCCCGCGGGTCGGCCTCGAGCGCCGCGAGCAGCGCCTCGGTCGCACCCGCCCGCAGCTCCGAGTCCTCGTTGAGGAGCAGGCAGTAGCGGCCGCGCGCCTCGCGCATCAGCGTCGAGTCGTTCTCGGCCTTGCCGGTCCGCCGCTCCAGCGCGATCAGGCGCAGCGGCAACGCCCCGTCCAACGCCCGCACCGTCTCGGCCGAGCCGTCCTCGGAGGCGTTGTCGAGGACCAGCACCTCGGCCTCGACTCCGGCGGGGTGCGTGCGCTCGATCGCGGCCAGGCAGGCGAGCAGGTACTCGCGGCCGTTCGTGTTCACGACGCAATAGGAGAGCGTGGGCGCCAAGGGGGGCACGATAATCGCCGCCGATGAAGGTCCAGCTGGTCGACCCGTCGGCGTTCACGCCGCCCTACGATCGCGCGCTCGCGGCGGCGCTCGCCCGCGGCGGCGCCGAGGTCGAGCTGCTGACCAGCCGCTTCCTCTACGGCCCGGTACCCCCCGCCGAGGGGTACCGGGCCGACGAGCGCTTCTACCGCCGCAGCACCGCCCGCGGCCTCGATACCCGCGCCCGGCTCCCCTTCAAGGCGGCCGAGCACCTCGCCGACATGCTGCGCTTCCGTCGCGCCCTCGCCAGCCGCACCTCCGCCGGCACCGGCCCCGACGTCGTCCACTACCAGTGGCTCACCTTCCCGCCGCTCGACGTCCACCTGCTGCCGCCCAAGCGCCCCCGGGTGATGACCGCCCACTACATCCTCCCGCCCGACCCGAGCCGCCGCCAGGTCGCGACCGCCCGCCGCGCCTTCGGCGCCATGGACGCCGTCGTCGCCCACTCCGAGCACAGCGCCGCGCGCCTCCGCGACGAGGTCGGGATCGATCCGGGCAGGGTCCGCGTCATTCCCCACGGCGCCTTCGATTACCTGACCCGGCTGCCGGAGGAGAAGCCGCTGCCGGCCGAGCTGGAGGGCGCCGAGGGCCCGGTGATCCTCTGCTTCGGCCTGCTCCGCCCGTATAAGGGGATCGAGGTGGTGCTGGAGGCCTTCCGCCGCGTCGAGGGCGCCGAGCTCTGGATCGTCGGCAATCCGCGCATGGACGTCGCCCCGCTCCACGCTCTCGCCGCCGCCGCGCCCGGCCGCGCCCGCTTCGTCACCCGCTTCGTCGACGACACCGAGATCCCGGCGATCTTCCGCCGCGCCGACCTCGTCGTTCTCCCGTATCTCGACGCCGAGCACTCCGGCGTTCTCTACACCGGCCTCGCCTTCGGCAAGCCGCTGGTGTTGAGCGCCGTCGGCGGCTTCCCCGAGGTCGCGGCAACCGGCGCCGCCCGCCTCGTCCCGCCCGGCGACGCCGACGCCCTCGCGGCGACGCTCACGAACCTCACCGCCGACGAGCCCGCCCGGACCGCGATGGCCGACGCCGCCCGCGCCGCCGCGGCGGGCCCGTTCTCCTGGGACGAGACCGCCCGCCTCACCCTCGACCTCTACCGCGACCTGCTCGGGGGCCACCCATGACCACCGCCACCACCGTCCTCTTCTGGGTCAGCGCGGGCGTGATCGTCTACACCCACCTCGGCTACCCGCTGGTGCTGACGGCTCTGACGCGGATGCGAGGGGAGCGCGGTCGTCCTTTGGACCGCATAGCGACACAAAAGACGACCGCACTCCCCACTGTCTCTCTGATCGTTCCCGCCTACGACGAGGAGGAGGTGATCGCCGCCAAGGTCGCCAACGCCCTCGCGCTCGACTACCCGCGCGACCGTCTCCAGGTGATCGTCGCTTCCGACGGCTCCGCCGACGCCACCGCGGAGCGAGCCCGCGCCGCCGGCGCCGACCTGGTGCTGGAGCTGCCGCCCGGCGGCAAGGTCACCGCCCTCAACGCCGCGGTCGAGCGGGCGACCGGCGAGGTCCTCGCCTTCTCCGACGCCAACAGCGCCTGGGCACCGGATGCCCTGCGCCGCCTCGTCGCCCCCCTCGCCGATCCCGCGGTCGCCTACGTCTGCGGCCAGGTCCGCTTCACCGACCCCGAGGGGAACAACCTCGAGGGCGCCTACTGGCGCTACGAGATGGCGGTCCGGGAGATGGAGTCCCGGCTGGGCGGAATCACGGCCGGCAACGGGGCGATCTACGCGGTCCGCCGCGACGCTTACCTGGCGCTGCCGCCGGCCGGCAGCCACGACCTCTCCTTCCCGTTCCTGTTCGCCAAGCGCGGCGGCCGCTCGCTCTACGAACCGGCCGCCCAGGCGAGCGAGAAGATGGTCCCGACCATCGAGGGCGAGTGGGCCCGCAAACGTCGGATGATGGTCGGGCTCTGGGACATCGTCGTCGGCGAAGGGATGCTCTCCCCGCGCGGCTACTCGCCGCTGTTCGCCTTCGAGCTGGCCTCGCACCGGCTGCTTCGCTACCTCAGCCCTTTCCTCCACCTCGTCGCCCTCGCCGCCAACGTCGCCCTGCTCGGCGACGGCTGGGTCTACACGCTCACGCTCGTCGCCCAGCTGGCCCTGCTCGCGGCGGCGCTGCTGGGACGGTGGCTGTCCGCCACCCCGTTTCGCGTCGCCCGCTACTACGTGCTGACGACCGCCTCGATAGCCGCCGGCCTCTGGGACCGCGCCCGCCACGGCGCCACCGGCCGCTGGGAGAAGGCGGAGGGAACCCGCTGATGCCGCGCGCTGTCGACATCGCCATCGCCGCCGTCGCCCTAATCGTGCTCTCGCCGTTCCTGCTCGTCGCCGCGATCGCGATCAAGCTCGGCAGCCGCGGGCCGGTGATCTACCGCCAGCGCCGGGTCGGCCGCGACGGGGTGGAGTTCGAGATGTGGAAGCTGCGGACGATGGTGCGGGGGTCCGACCCGGTCGGCGTCGGCACCGTCGTCACCCGCGAGGACCCGCGCGTCACCCGCGCCGGCCGCACCCTCCGCCGTACCTCTTTCGATGAGATCCCCAACCTCGTCAACGTGCTCCGCGGCGAGATGGCGATCGTCGGCCCCCGCCCGACCATTCCCGCCCAGGTCGACGACTACACGCCGCGCCAGCGCCGCCGCCACGAGGTGCTCCCCGGGATCACCGGCTGGGCCCAGGTCCAGGGCCGCGCCGGCATCCCCTGGGAGGAGCGAATCGAGCTCGACGTCTGGTACGTCGACCACCGCTCCGCCGCCCTCGACGCCCGCATCCTCGCCAGGACCGTCTGGCTGGTGCTCACCGGCCAAGGCCTCGCGCCGGACTGAGGCACCCCCCCTTGTGCCGGGGAATCAACCCCGACTCGTCATAGAGTTCCCGCCGTGAGCGATCGACCCGAGGTCAGCCTGCGCCGCTTCCAGCCCGGCGACGCCCCCGCCGTCCACCGCTGGTTCAACAACCCGGCGGCGACCGCCTCGCTGATGGAGCAGCGCGACTCGTTCTCGCTCGAGCAGGCGGAAGCCTGGACCGAACGGGCGAGTGACGACTCCGGCGAGGACCGCAAGTTCGCGATCGTCGTCGAGGGCTACGAGGAGCCGGTCGGGTTCACCGCCCTCTACGGCCTCTTCCGCCAGACCGCTCCCGAGCTCGGCGCCCTGATCGGCGACGACGTGCGCGGCAAGGGCGTCGGCCGCCGCGCCGAGGCGTTGACGATCGCCAAGGCCTTCGACGAGTTCGGCGCCCACCGCGTCTACGGCCGCATCCCCGCCCGCAACGAGATCGCCAAGAAGACCGTCACCAGCCTCGGCTGGCAGCACGAGGGGACGATGCGCGCCCATCTCGCCCGCCGCGACGGCGAGCCTGACGACTGCGAGGTCTGGGGCGTGCTCCCGAACGAGTTCCGCGCCGCCGCCGCGGACCTCCTCGAGTGAGCGCCCGGGCGGAGCTGATCGAGGACGGGGGCGCCGCCGTGGCCGGCCCCGAGTTCTTCCGCTCGCCCCAGTTCCTCGCCGCCGAGGGGGTCACCCACACGCTGCGGATCGAGGGAAGCGACGCGACGCTGCTGGCCCCGCTGCTCGTCCGGGACATTGAGGGGGCCGACGGCCGCGACGCGGTCTCGCCCTACGGTTACCCCGGCCTGGCTCCGACGGATGCACCACCACTCGACCCCGCGAGCGTCGACTTCTCCGCCACCGGCCTGGTCAGCCTCTTCGTTCGTCACCGCCTCGGCCCGCCGCCCCTCGCCGGCAGCACGCCGCGCAACCTCGTCTACCTTGCAGACCCCGCCCTGCCGCCCAATAGCCGCCCCAGCGACCGCCGCCAGGACCGCCGCAACCACGAAGACGGTTACGAGCTGCGC
>CBIHMQ010000116.1:0-6582 GCA_966211075.1 uncultured bacterium | reverse complement strand
GGCCTGCTGGGCGGGATCGACGAGGCGATCGCGGTCCTGCGGCTCTGCTCGGGCCGCCGCGACGGCGGCGAGTGGAAGACGGGCTGGCCGAGGATGGAGGTGTGGGCGCTCCACGAGGGCGACCGGATCGAGCCCTGGGAGACGGTGATGACGATCGCCGGCGAGTACACCGACTTCGCCCACCTGGAGACGGTCTACCTGGGGACGCTGGCGCGGCGCTCGCTGGTGATGAGCAACGTGCGCCGGGTCGTCGACGCCGCTCGCGGCAAGCCGATCGTCTTCTTCCCGGCTCGCCACGACCACTGGCTGGTCCAGACCGGCGACGGCTGGGCGGCGCACGTGGCCGGCGCGATCGGCGTCTCCACCGACGCCCAGGCGAGCTGGTGGGGCGGCCGCGGCACCGGCACGATCCCGCACGCCCTGATCGCGGCCTACGGAGGCGACACCGTGGCCGCCGCCCGAGCCTACGCCGACCGCTACGCCGGCGAGATCAACATCACCGTCCTGGTCGACTTCCACAACGACTCGGTCGCCGACGCGGTCGCGGTCGCCGACGCCCTCGGCGAGGACCTCTGGGGCGGCCGCCTCGACACCTCCGCGCGGCTCGTCGACCGCGCTCTCGCCGACGCGCCGGACGCGGCCGAGCTGACCGGCGTCAACCCGCGCCTCGCGAGCCGGGTTCGCGAAGCCCTCGACGCCGCGGGCCACGGGCGGGTGAAGATCGTCGCCTCGGGCGGCTTCGACGCCGGGAAGATCGAACGCTTCGAGGAGTGCGGCGCCCCCGTCGACTCCTACGGCGTCGGCTCGGCGCTGCTGCGCGGCAGCTTCGACTTCACCGCCGACGTCGTCGAGCTCGACGGCCGCCCCTGCGCCAAGGTCGGCCGCGAGCTGCGTCCCAACCCGCGCCTCGAGCGGTTGGAGTGAGCCGGTGCCGGCCGGCTAGGCTCGCCTCACTGTCATCGTCGGCCCAACGGTCGGCGGCTGGTGTCCGACCGAGCCGGTTGGTTCTCGGAAGGCGACGGGCTGACTCCTAGGCTCGGTGTCGACCCGTAGGTCTGACCACCATCGGTTGTGTCGCCCGCCGCCCCCGAGGATCCCCGGCTTGACTTGGTAGGAGCGTGGCAACCGCCCCGAGTGAGGTTCGTCACCTGCGCGGCGGTCTTTGCGCAGACCGGTCAGCTCGCAGGCGAGCTGACCGCCTCGGCAAGAGAGCCGGGCTTTCGGGAATTGCTCGCCTGGGGACGGAGCTTGGACGAGGAACGGATCTGGGCAATAGAGGACTGCCGCCACGTCTCGGGCTCGCTGGAGCGCTTCCTCATCGCCTCGGAGAGCGCGTGGTGCGTGTCCCCCCGAAGCTGATGGGCGAAAGCCGCCGCGGAGAGCGCAGCTCGGGCAAGTCGGACCCGATCGACGCCCTGGCTATCGCCAGGGCCGCTTTGCGAGAGGGCCCAGGGGCGCTGCCCGCTGCCCACCTCGACGAGGACGCCATGCAGGTCAAGCTCCTGCTCGACCACCGCGAGGACCTGGTCAAAGCCCGCTCCGAAGACCAGTGCCGCCTGCGCTGGCACCTGCACGACCTCTGGCCTGAGCTGGAGATTCCCGCCGGGGCCCTGGATCGCATGGTCTGGCAGGAGCGGGTGGCCCGCAAACTCGCCCGCGCCGAGAAGAGCACCAGGGCGCGGGTGGCCCGCGAGCTGGTGGTCGAGATCCGCCGACGCACCCGCCGGGTCCAGCTGATCGCCGAGACGGCCGGGGCCGAGCGTCTTGCCTCAGACGCCAAGTTCGCCCGCCTGGCCGGCGTTGCCCCGATCCCCGCCTCCTCGGGCAAGCGCGTCCGCCATCGCCTCGACCGCGGCGGCAACCGCCAGCTCAACTGCCCCTTCACTGCATCGCCGTCACCCAGGGACGCTGCTATGCCCCGGCCCGGGAGTTCCTCGCCAAAAAGCAGGCCGAGGGCAAGACCAGAATCGAAGCCCTGCGCTGCCTCGAGCGCCACCTCGCGCGCCGAGTCTGGCGGCTGTTGAATGAAACTGAAATTGATCTATCTATGAGCAACCCCGTCAATCCTCAGAGAGGCTCGCTGCCGCCGCAAATTGCGGCAGTGGCTTGACATAGGAGCAACCGATGAGCGAGACCGAGGCCGCCCCGATCGTGCTGCGCCCCGTCGGCCGCGTCGAGTCGCCGCTGACCGACCCGGCCGCGGCGCCGAAGCAGGGCGACGAGGGCGCTCCCGAGGCCTGGATCGTCCTCGACCCGGCCGTCGCGCCGGCCGCCGCCGACCTCCGCCCAGGCGACGAGCTGCTGGTCCTCACCTGGCTCGACCGCGCCGACCGCGACGTCCTCGCCGTCCACCCGCGCGGCGACGCGACGCGCCCCCGCCAGGGTGTCTTCGCGACCCGCTCGCCCGACCGCCCCAACCCGATCGGCCTGCACCGCGTGCGCCTGCTCGAGGTCGACGGCCCCCGGCTCCGCGTCGCCGAACTGGAGGCGCTCGACGGCACCCCGGTGCTCGACATCAAGCCGGTCTTGGGAGCGATCGACGAGCGCTGAGAAGGGTGCGGTCGTCTTTTGTACCGCTATCCGACACAAAGGGCGGCCGCGCTCGGATCAGCCGCACTCCGCCGCGCGGGCGAGCAGCAGCGTTCGCTCGCGCTCGTTGCCGGTCATCTCGGCGGCCCGCTCGAACTCGGCGCGCGCCTCGGCGGCGCGGCCCAGTTTGGCCAGCAGGTCGCCGCGCACGCTCGGCAGCAGGTGGTAGCGGGCCAGGGCCGGCTCGTCGGCGATCTCCTCGAGCAGCGTCAGCGCCGGCTCCGGCCCGAACGCCATGCCGATCGCGACGGCGCGGTTGAGCTCGACGACGGGGGAGGGGGAGACCTGGGCGAGGGCGTCGTAGAGGGCGGCGATCCGCACCCACTCGGTTTCCTCGGCGTCGAGGGCTCGGGCGTGGCAGGCGGCGATCGCGGCCTGCAGGCCGTACGGCCCGAGCGGTCCGGGCAGCGTTTCCGCCCGCTTCAGCGCCGCCAGGCCGCGGCGGATCAGCAGCATGTCCCAGTGCGAGCGGTCCTGCTCCAGCAGCAGCACCGGCTCGCCGTTCGGCCGGGTGCGGGCGGCGTTGCGCGAGGCCTGGATCTCCAGCAGCGCGATCAGCCCGTGCGCCTCCGGCTCGCGGGGGACCAACTCGGCGACGATCCGGCCCAGCCGCAGCGCCTCCTCGCAGAGCCCGGGCCGGATCCAATCGTCGCCGGCGGTCGCTGCGTAGCCCTCGTTGAAGACCAGGTAGATCACCTCCAGGACCGCCGGCAGCCGCTCGTCCAGCTCACCGCCATCCGGAGTCTCGAACGGCACCCCGGCCGCCGAGAGCGTCTTCTTCGCCCGCACGATCCGCTGCGCCATCGTCGGCTCGGTGACCAGGAAGGCGCGGGCGATCTCCGGCGTGGTCAGCCCGCCCAGCAGCTTCAGGGTCAGCGCCACCCGCGCCTCGGTCCCCAGTACCGGGTGGCAGCAGGTGAAGATCAGCGCCAGCAGGTCGTCGCCGATCCCGTGCTCGACCCGGGCCGCGTCCATCGCCATCAGCACCCCGGCTTCGCGGACCAGCTCTTCCTGCTTGCGCTCGAAGTTGCTGCTGCGCCGCATCAGGTCGATCGCCCGGTTCTTCGCGGTCGCCATCAACCAGGCGCCCGGGTTGTCCGGGACGCCCCTCTCGGGCCATTTCTCCAGGGCGATGACGAGGGCGTCCTGGGCGAGGTCCTCGGCGAAGCCGACGTCGCGCACCATCCTGGCCAGGCCGGCGATCAGGCGAGCCGACTCGACCCGCCAGACCGTCTCGATCGAACGCTGCGCGTCAGCTCCCGACACCGGCCCCTACTCGCCTCCCCATTCGCGTTGGAAGGCCTCCTGGAGGTCCTCCGGGAAGTCGGCCATCTCGAAGACGCGCCGCACTTCGACGGTGCAGTCCCGACCCGGGACCCGGCTCGCCCACTCGATCGCCTCGGCGCGGCTGCGCGCTTCGATCAGCCAGTAGCCGCCGACCACCTCGCGCGCCTCGGCGAAGGGCCCGTCGGTGACCGTCCGCTGCCCCTCCGCGTCGAAGCTGACCCGGGCGGCCTCGGCGGGCGGGTGCAGGCCGTCGAGCGAGAGCAGCATCCCGGCCTTGCGCAGCTCCTCGTTGTAACGGGTCATCGCCGCCACGTCCTCGGGGGCTGGGTTCCAGTCCTCCTCGCGGGTCCCCTCCGGCAGGCACATGAACATCATGAAACGCATCGCGCTCTCCTTCGCTTCTCGGTCGGCCGGCTCGCCGGCCCTCTGCCAAAGCGACGAACGGGCGAGCGCGAAATCGACCGCCGTCCCCGGGCCGCGCCGCTACTCGTCGCGCGCGGTGATGCGGAAAGTCGAGACGACCTCGGCCTGGTGCGCCTCCGGGTGGGCGACGTAGGCGCTCGGCCCGCCGCCGAACCAGCCCGAGGCTTCGTTGTCGCCGACGAAGATGCCGGGGTGGCGGTTGCCGTCGGCGTCCTGCACCCAGACCTTGTCGCCCTCCTTGAAGCCGTGCGGCCCGTCGGTCATCCGTCGAGTCTAGCCGTGCCGGGCGGGCGGTTTCCCCGAGCGAGGGCGCGGGTACCCCGAGCCGCATCGTTGAAAGGGAGTTCGACGGAAGGAGAAGACGATGGTTGGTGGTCTGATTGCCGCTCTGATCGTGATCGCGCTGGTGCTGGTTCTGCTCAAGGTGGCGGTGGCGGGAGGGATCCTCGGCCTGATCGCCATCGTCCTCCTGATCCTGCTCCTGCTGGGGAGGATCTAGCAGGGGCCGAGACCGGCCAGCGCCCGCCGGTAGGCGCGCATCGAGCTGTGGCGCCAGTCGCCGTGCGTCTGGTGCCGCAGGCTCGGCACCAGCTCGCGGTGGAAGGGGGAGCTGAGGCTCTCGGCGTGGCCGATCACGTCGCGGACCGGGATCCCGAACTTGCAGCGCAGCCACTGGGTGAGCCGCAGCGAGGCGCGCAGCTGGCGGCGGTCGCCGAGCACGTCCTCGTCGCCGTAGCCGGCGTGCTCGATCCCGATCGAGGTCCAGTTGAGGCCGACCGTGTGGCGGCAGCGGGTGCGCAGGTTGACGAGCCGGAAGATCCGGCCCGAGTCGGCGACGACGAAGTGCGAGCAGACGTTGGGCAGCTCGCCCAGCTCGACGTCGGCGACGTCGGGGGCGAAGGTGTTGAAGACGCCTCGGGCGCTGCCAACCTGCGCCATGTGCTCGACGATCGTCCGCGGGTGGCGCAGCCGCCAGGTCGGTTCGCCGTAGTGGCGCTCCGAGTAGGCCGCCATCTCCCGCTTGCGTTTCGGCCCGAAGGGGATCGGCCAGATACCGATCGGCGGCCGGGCGGCGCTGGTCGTAGCCGTGGCGTCGAGCGGGGCGCCCGCGGGGGCGGCGCTGGGACCGATCGCGACGGCGAGGCCGGTCAGCAGCAGCGCCGCGGTGGCGCCGAACCCGCGCCTCAACCGCCGAGCGCGGCGAGCGCCTCTTCGCGACTGGGGTGGATCGAGAGCGAGTTGGAGAGCCCGGAGAGCTCGAGCAGTCGCCGCACCTGGTCGTTGAGGCCGCAGAGCGCGAAGCCGCCGTTCTCGCCCACGCCGTCGCCCGGCTCGCCGTCGAGCCGCTGCCAGGCGCGGACCAGCAGGGCGATCCCGGTCGAGTCGATGAACTCGCAGGCGGAGAGGTCGATCAGCAGGCCACTGCCGGTCGCCAGCGCCTCCTCGAGCGGTCCCTCGAGCTGCGGCGCCGTGCCGAGGTCGAGCTCGCCGCTGACACTGAGCACGCGAACCTCGCCGATCTGCTCGTTGGCGACTTCGAACGGAGTGGGGCTGACGTTGGGGGCTTCGGCGGCCATGAAATTGCTGAGTGAAACCGGTTGCGATGCTATCGCAGGACGGGCTACTCTCTTTTGGGTAAGTCCCTCGAACTGGTTTCCAGGGAAGGAGAGAGATGAGCGTCGTCGCGATCGTCGTTCCCGCCGCCGCCGCGGTCGTGCTCGCGGTCCTCTTCGCTCGCGCCCGCGCTCGCGCTGCGCGGATCGCCCGTCGCTTCGACGTGCTCGAGCGGATCGCCGACGTCGCCGACCGCGGCGGCTCGGTCGAGGAGACCCTGAACGGAATCAGCGAGGTCCTGGTTCCGGCGATCGCCGACTTCTGCATGATCGACGTGATCTCTGAGGGCCGGGCGCGGCGCGCGGCCGTCCGGGTCGCCCCCGGCGGCCCCGCCGACCTCCAGCAGGGCCTCCGCAACCGCCAGCCCTCGCTGCCGGCGGAGATGCTCGGCCCCGCCGAGCGCGAGCCGCCTGCGCGCCTGCGCGAACGCGTCTCCGAGGCAGACCTGCGGGAGATCGCCCACGACCCCGAGGACCTCGGGTTTCTGCGCGGCATCGGCATGGGCTCCTACGTCAACTCGCCGCTGCGAACCCGCCGCCGCACCACCGGTGCCCTCACCCTCGGGGTCGCGTGGTCGGGGCGGCGCTACCGGGGGGAGGAGCAGCGCTTCGTCCGCGTCCTCTCCGGCCGCGTCGCCCTCGCTCTCGACAACGTCGGCCTCTTCACCGA
>CBIHMQ010000115.1:0-6582 GCA_966211075.1 uncultured bacterium | reverse complement strand
GGGGAGGGGAGCTCGGCGACGATCCGGGCCGGGCGGGCCGAGAGCACGGCGACGCGGTCGGAGAGGTAGAGCGCCTCCTCGACGTCGTGGGTGACCAGCACCGCGGTGCGCGGCTCGGCCCGCAGCGCCGCCGCCAGCCAGCCCTGCATCTCCGCCCGGGTGATCGCGTCGAGCGCGGCGAACGGCTCGTCCAGCGCCAGCACCGGCTTGCCGGCGACGAGGGTGCGCAGGAAGGCGACCCGCTGGCGCATCCCGCCCGAGAGCGCGCCCGGCCGCGCTCCCTCGAACCCGGCCAGCCCGAACCGCTCGAACAGCTCGCCCGCCTCCTCGCGCGCCTCGCCCTTGCCCTGGCCGCGGTTGCGCAGCGCCAGCGCCGCGTTGTCGAGCGCCGAGTACCAGGGCAGCAGCAGGTCGCGCTGCGGCATGAAGGCGCACTGGCCGAGGCGCTCGGCCGCGCCCGCCGCGCCACCGACCTCGACCGCACCGGCGCTCGGCTCGAGCAGCCCGCAGATCAACTCCAGCAGCGTCGACTTGCCGCAGCCGGAAGGACCGACGAGCCCGACCACGGTCCGGTCCGGCACCTCGAGGTCGAGCCGGTCGATCGTTTGCAGCTCGGCGTAGGCGTGGCCGAGGCCCCGGATCGATACGGACATCGCTGGTATCCTGCCGCAGACCGCGCTCCTGATCTAGGCAGTCAGGAAAGTCGATAAGCACCCCGCGCGGCTCAAACCACCATGGACCCGGCAATCGTCCTCTTCGGATTGGGCATCGGCGTACTCGTCGGTATGACCGGCATGGGCGGAGGCTCGCTGATGACTCCGCTGCTGATCCTGGTCTTCCACATCTCGCCGACCACGGCGATCGGCACCGACATCTTCTACGCGGCGGTCACCAAGACCGTCGGCGGCTGGCGGCACCTGCGCCTGAAGACGGTGAACATGGAGCTGGTCAAGTGGATGGCGATGGGCAGCGTCCCGGCTGCCGTCGGCGGGGTCGCGGTTATCGCCGTCGTCCAGGACCAGGTCGGCGAAGACCGCCTCAACGAACTCGTCTACGCGGTCCTCGGCGGCACCCTGCTGATGGTCGGGATCGTCCAGCTGGCCCGCTCGCTGATCCTCCGCAAGCTGATCGACGAGCGCGACCGCTTCGAGGTCGAGCGCCGCCACAAGATCGCCGCGGTCGTGATCGGCGCCACCACCGGGTTCGTGATCGGCGTCACCTCGGCCGGCTCCGGGACCGTGATCGCGATCCTGCTGATCGCGATCTACCGGCTGGCCCCGAAGATGGTGGTCGGGACCGACGTCTTCCACGCCGCGATCCTGCTCTGGGCGGCCGGCATCGCCCACTGGGTCGGCGGCAACGTCGACTTCGCCCTCGCCGGCGAAATCCTGCTCGGCTCGATCCCGGGAGTGGTGATCGGCGCCGCCCTCTCCGACAAGGCCCCGCAGGCGTTCCTGCGCACCTCGCTCGGCGTCGTCATGGTCGGCTCCGGCATCGTCACCGTCCAGAAGGGCGACCCGACCGTCTGGCCGATCGCCGCCGGCGTCGCCGCGCTCGGTCTCGGCCTGATGCTCTACATCCCGCACCGCGTCAACAGGCGCCGCGAGCTCGAGCGCGAGCAAGAGGAAGCCCAGCGGGCCGCCCTCGCCCAGGCGGCCCCGGCCGACTGATTTACTGACCCTATGCGCGTTTCGGCGAAAGCTGACTACGCCGTCCGTGCCGCCGTCGAGCTGGCCGCGGCCGGCGAGGGCCCGACCAAGGGCGAGCGCCTGGCCGACGCCCAGGACATTCCCCTGCAGTTCCTCGAGCACATCCTCCTCGAGCTCAAGCACAGCGGCATCGTCCGCGCCCGCCGCGGCGCCAAGGGCGGATACTGGCTGGCCCGGCCCGCCGACGAGGTCAGCGTCGCCGACGTCGTCCGCGCCGTCGAGGGCCCGATCGCCAACGTCCAGTCGATGCCCCCCGAGTCGATCGAGTACCGCGGCAGCGCCCAGCGCCTCCAGGAGGTCTGGATCGCCGTCCGCGCCAGCCTCCGCTCCGTCCTCGAGGAGGTCACCCTCGCCGACCTCGTCTCCGGCGAGCTCCCCGCCATCGTCGGCGAGCTGACCGCCGCCCCCGAGGCCTGGCAGGCCAGCACCTCGACCAGGGAAATGGCGAAGCCGAGCTAGCGCTACGGGGTCAGGTGGTGGCGCTGTGCTCTCAGCGTCCTCACGTCCACTTGGTCCTGGTCGCGACCCGCGGCCGTCTTCATCTTCAGCAGGTCCTCGTAGCTGCAGAAGAGGCACTCGTGCCCGAGGAAGCTCCGCTTGACGGCGTGCGGCCGCAGCTCGGCCCAGCCCCCGGAACCCTCCTCGCCGAGACCCTCGAGGTCCTGCATGACGTCGAGGCGCCCATGCTCGGTCATCAGCGTCCAGTTGCCGCCGAGCTTGAGCCCCTTCAGGTCCGGCTCGAGCTCGAACTCCCCCGCGAACTCCTCGAGCCCGATCGGCTTGCCATCGAGCTTTGCCAGGGCGGCGGCGAGGCGCCTCAGGTTTCCCTCGGAGGGCTGGGGGCAGATGTCGATGTCCTTGGTGGCGCGCGGGAAGCCATGCGCCGCGACGGCGTAGCCGCCGACGACGATGTACTCGACTCCCTCCTCGGCGAGCACGTCGAGGAGGGCGACCGGTTCGAGTCGCCGCATCGGCGCCGGCCCGCCCTCGGTTCCCTCGCGGGCCATCAGGTTTCCGCTCCGGCGGCGAGCTCGGTCGCGATTTCGCTGAGCTCGGCCGCCTGCGCCAACCGCTCCTCGGGGGTCAGCTCGCGGTGATCGGCGAGCACCTCTCCGAGCGTCTGGTTGCTCCCACCTGGCACCGGATCGCTGAGGCGCATCGTCGAGAGCATGATCGTCTCGCCCATCGCTTCGATCAACCGGTTGAGCGTCTCGAGGCTGGGGGAGACGACGTCGCGCTCGATACGGCTGACGGCCGGCTGATCCATTCCGGCCCTGCTCGCCAGCTCGGCTTGGCCCAGGTCGTGGCGGAGGCGGGCGCCGCGCAGGAACTCGCCGCAGGTAACTCTTCGGGCCACGCTCATGACCAAATTATAGAACAAATAAGATATATATCTATTACCCCGGTGCCACCGGCACCAGGTCGAAGTCCGTCCCCAGTCGCAGGTCGCAGTAGCGCTTCGTCCAGTCGTCGTTGACGCGGTCGGATTGGCGCTTCATGCGCGGCTCGAAGGCGAAGCCGTCGGGAGGGGAGAGGCCGAGGCGATCGAGCAGGTTGAGGGTGCTGGCCTCATACGCGGCGGCGAAGTTCTCGTAGAGGACGAGGACCGGCTCGATGCAGGAGTGTTCGAAGAAGGCGTCCCAGCTCGCCTCCTCGGCGAGGACCTGGCCGAGCAGGTGGTCGATCGCCCGGTAGTGGAAGCGCAGTTGCGGCCGGTGTTCCTCGATGAAGCCGCGGTAGGGCGGGGCGCCCTCGTCCTCGACCGAGGCTGCCTTGGCGCTTGCCTGGTCCTCCCGCCAGGTCGCCGTCTGCACCGCCTTCCAGAGCGAGACCGCCTGCCGCACCTTGTTGGCGCGGACCACGCGCACGAAGGTCAGCTCCGGGAAGACCTCCGGCAGTAGCTCCGCCAGCGGCGTGTCGCGGTGGGCGGGGATGTTGCGCAGGAGGCTGACGAAGTCCCCGAAGTAGCCCCACATCAGCTTCGCGCCGAAGATGCCGTTTCCGGTGGTGCCGGCCTCGAAGGCCCAATCCAGGTAGCGGTCGTAGGCGGCCCGGCTCCACAGGGGCGAGCGCGGGGGAGGGTCGCTGCCGATCCCGCGCTCGCCGAGGTGGTCGCGGATCGACTGGTCCTCGACGCCGAGGAAGTACTCCTCCGGCCGGCGCGGCCGGCCGCTGTGGCGGAGCGCCTCGAAGTACTCCTCGGGGCACCCGGCGACGCCGGTTTCGGTCAGCGCATGGCAGACCAGGGTGCTGCCGCTGCGAGGGGTGGCACAGACGAGGTAGGAGCGCTCGGGACGCATGGCTACCCTGCTTTTGTACCCCCAGCGAGAGGAGCGACGCATCTTGGGCCGCCCGCCGAACATCCTCTACATCCACTCGCACGACACCGGCCGCTTCGTGGAGCCCTACGGCTTCCAGGTCCCGACCCCGAACATCCAGCTGCTGGCCGACCAGGGGGTGCTGTTCCGCGAGGCCTTTTGCGCCGCCCCGACCTGCTCGGGCAGCCGCGCCAGCCTGCTGACCGGGCAGTACTGCCACAACAACGGCATGCTCGGGCTCGCCCACCGCGGCTGGCGCCTCGACGACTACGGTCACCACTGGGTGCATACCCTGCGCGGCGCCGGCTACCGCTCGATCCTGATCGGCGAGCAGCACATCTCCGTCGACCCCGGCGTGATCGGTTACGACGAGGTCCTCCCGGTCGACTCCAACCACGCCCAGAACATCGCCCCGCTGACGATCGCCGCTCTCCGCGACGCGCCCAGCGACCCCTGGTTCATGTCGGTCGGGTTCTTCGAGACCCACCGCGACTTCACCGCCCCCACCTCGGTCCGTGACACGCTCTACTCGCTGCCGCCCACCAACCTCCCCGACGTGGTCGCGACCCGCAAGGACATCGCTTCCTTCAAGGCCAGTGCCCGCTCGCTCGACCAGGGCGTTGGCGCCGTCCTCCACGCCCTCCATGACCTCGACCTCGTCGACGACACGCTGGTGATTTGCACCACCGACCACGGGGTCGCCTTCCCCGGCGCCAAGGCGACCCTCTTCGATCGCGGCATCGGGGTGATGATGATCCTGCGCGGGCCCGGCTTCGGCGGGGGCAAGGTGATCGACGCCCAGGTCAGCCACCTCGACGTCTTCCCGACCCTCTGCGAGCTGGCCGGCGTCGAAGCGCCCGATTGGCTGCGGGGCGCCTCGCTGATGCCGCTGGTGCGGGGCGAGGTCGAGGCCCTCCACGAGCAGATCTACGCCGAGGTCACCTACCACGCCGCCTACGAGCCCCAGCGGGCGATCCGCACCGACCGCTGGAAGTACATCCGCCGCTTCGACGACTACCGCTACCCGGTGCTCGCCAACTGCGACGACAGCGCCAGCAAGGAGCTGCTGGTCGCCGCCGGCTGGGGCGAGCGCCCGGTCGCCCGCGAGCAGCTCTACGACCTGGTGCTCGATCCGGGGGAGGGCAGCAACCTGGCCGGCGACCCGGCCTGCCAGGAGGAACTGCTCGACCTGCGCGCCCGGCTCGAGGCCTGGATGCGCGTGACCGACGACCCGCTCATCGAGGGCCCGGTGCCGCCGCCGCCCGGGGCCCTGGTCAACGAGCAGTGGCAGCTTTCCCCGGACGACCAGCCCCGCGCCCTCATGGGGGATCCCACGGCCGCGCCATCCAGGTGAGGCAGGTCCAGCCCGGGATCGGCGTGCCGCCCGGGTAGCGGCTCTCGCCGCGGGCGAAGGTAGTGAGGCCGCAGTTGTGCGAGCCCAGCTGCCAGATCCGCTCCAGCGCCTTTGCCGCCAACGGCCCGTCGAGGGCGTCCGCCAGCTCCTCGCCGAGGACGACGTCGAGCAGGAAGACGCGGGCGAAGATGCCGTGTCCGACGATCAGGGGCAGAGCGTCGTCCCCCTCCGCCTCCAGCTCCACCCGCAGCCGCCGCACCCGCGCCAGCAGCGCCGGGAGGTCTTCGCCGAGCCGCCACTCGCCCGCGTAGCCGAGCGTCTCCACCGACAGGCCCAGCGTCGCCGCGACCGGCGCCGCCGTCTCCCGCGCCCGCCGCAGCGGGCTGGCGAGGATCCGCGTCACGCCTGCGCCGCGCAGCCCTGCCGCCGCCGCCTCGGCCTGCGCCACGCCCCGCTCGGTCAGCCGGTCGCCCGCCTCCTCGTCGAGCGCCTCGGCGCCGGTGTGGGCGTTGTGGGCCGACTCGCCGTGGCGGAGGAAGAGCGCCCGGGCCACCGGGCCTATTCCGCCGCCGGCACGCCGCCGGCGACGACGTTGACGAAGTTCTCCAGGTGCCGGGTCGTCCAGCACTCGAAGGCGCCGTCGCAGTGCCGCGCGTAGGCGGCCATCACCGAGTCGCCGTAGTTCCAGTAGAGCTTCGGCTCCGGGTTGAGCCAGAACAGCCGCCCGGCCCGGGCGGCGATCTGGGCGAACACCTCGGCGTGCGGCTCACGGCCGTTGGTGCGGGCGTCGCCGAGCACGATCACGGTCGAGCGCGGGTCCAGTTCGTCGGAGATCTCGGCCAGGAACTCGACCCAGACGCGGCCGTAGTCGGTGTACCCGGAGACGTCGGCGACGCCCCCCTCGCTGGAGATCTTCCGGGCGACCGCGGCGAAGTCCCGCTCCTGCTCGAAGACCTCGGTCACCTCCGAGATCCGCTCGATGAAGACGAAGCTGCGCAGCTTCCGGAACGAGTCGTGGAGCGCGTGCAGGACCGAGAGGAAGAAGACGCTGGCCGAGGTGACCGAGGTGGAGACGTCGCAGAGCACGTAGATCTCCGGCCGCCGCGGCCGCTTCGGCCGGAATTTGAGCCGCAGCGGCACGCCGCCGGTCTCCAGCGAAGCGCGCATCGTCCGCCGCACGTCGACGTGCCCGGCCTGTTTG
>CBIHMQ010000114.1:0-6615 GCA_966211075.1 uncultured bacterium | reverse complement strand
CAAACGCTCGCACGATCGCCGTCGCCGTCGTCGTCGCGCTGGTCGTCGGCGGCTCCGCGTACGCCGCCAACTCGATCAACGGAGGCCTGCTGCGGGCGGAATCGGTCGGCCTCGGCAAGCTGACGAGGAAAGCGCGCCAGCGGATCTTCCAGTCGCAGAGGCGCGGGCCCGAGGGCCCGAAGGGCGATCGTGGACAGCGTGGCGAGCGCGGTCGGCGCGGCCCGGCGGGACCGCGGGGAGCGAGGGGCGAGCAGGGGGCCCAAGGCGCCCAGGGCCCGACCGGGCCGACCGGCCCGACTGAGCACAGCTACGGCGTCACCGCCCTCTACCTCGACGGCGCCTTCGTCCCGGTCAGCGCCAACTGGACCCCGACGATCCCGCGCGATGGCAACAACGCCGCGGCCGCCTCGGGCTCGACCGTGATCGTCTGCGCCCCGGGTCCCTGCACGCTCACCGCCCGCGGTGCCGTCCGCTCCGACGTCGCCTTCAAAGGCCAGGCCGGCGGCGGCGTCCTTGTCCACGACACCGTCGGCGCCCTCGTCGCCGCGGGGCAGACCCCGCCCAATCCCGAGTACGGCAACCGCTCCGTGGTCGACGTCGAGACGGTCCCCCTCGCCTCGCCGGCCCCCAGCTCGCCGAACGGGTCCGGCACCGAGATCCCCCTGCAATGGACCTTCGGCCCCAGCCAGCTCCCCGGCGGCACCTACGTCGTCGACGGCACCGTGCAGTACTTCGGCTTCCCGTAGAGAGGACTCCTCTTACCCGATCAGGGCCAGGACCCGGCGCTCGATCGTCCCCTGCCGGCGCGGCGTGACCGGGCCCCTGGAGACGCGGCCCGGCAGCTCGATCGTCTTCCCGTCCCGGAAGCGGTCGATCACCCTGGGGTCGACGTAGGAGCGGCGGCAAACCGCGGGGGTGTTGCCGAGCCGCTCGGCGACGCGGCCGATCGCGGCCCGGATCGCCCGCTCTCCCCCGCCCTTGGTGCTCGGCGGCTCCTCCCGGGCCAGCTCGACGGCGGCGAGGACGGTGCCGTGCCAGGTGCGGAAATCCTTGGCCGAGAATTCCTCGCCGGCCTGCTCCTGCAGGTAGGCGTTGACGTCCTCGGAGCGGACGTCGCGCCAGCCGCCGTCCTCGCGGTAGACGAGCAGGTCCTGGGGACCGCCGCGCCGTCGCCGCATCGTTTCGATCGCCGCCTTCACGGCCGAATCGCGGACCGACTGGACGCGGCGCTGGCCGCTCTTGGCCGGGAAGTCGAAGACGACCTCGCCGTCGGCGATCGAGACGTGCTGGCGGAGGATCGTCGCCACCCCGTAGCTCTCGTTCTCCTCGGCGTAGGACTCGCCGCCGATCCGGAAGAAGCCGAGGTCGAGGAGCCGCACCGCGCAGGCCAGCGCCCGCTCCCGCGGCATCCCCTCGCGACCGAGGTCCCGCTTCACGGCCCGGCGCAGCTTCGGCAGGATCGCCGCGAACTCGCGCATCTGCTCGAACTTGCGCTGCGCCGCCCGCTGCTGCCAGCGCTCGTGGTAGAGGTACTGCTTGCGACCGGCTTCGTCGACCCCCGTCGCCTGGACGTGGCCGAGCGGGTCGCCGCAGATCCAGACCTCGCGCCAGGCCGGCGGGATCGCCAGCTCGCGGATCCGCGCCAGGGTCTCCTCGTCCCTGACCGCGCCGCCTTCCGGGTCCAGGTAGCTGAAGCCGCTGCCGCGGCGCCGCCGCCCGATCCCCGGCCCCGAGCAGTCCGCGCGCCGCAGCCGCCCGCGCGGCCGAGACCCGGCTTCGCTCATCCCGAGGGCGGCGCCGGGTTCGCCGCCAGGGCCCGCCCGGTCGAGTGCGACCACTCGTGGCCCTCTTCGGTTTCCGAGTCGCCCTCCGACAGCATCGCGTCCATCCGCTCCAGGACCCGCTGGGCAATGCTCGAGGGCCGGCCCAGCCAGGTCGGCGTGGCGAAGAGGAGGATCTCGGCGGCGAGCGGCTGTGCCTTCACGGAGCTTCAGGGCTTGAGGACGACCTTGATCGCCCCGTCTTCCTTCTTCTGGAACATCTCGTAGGCGCCCGGGGCGTCCGTCAGCGGCAGCTGGTGGGTGGTGAGGTCGTCGACGCCGAGCGGGTCCTCCTCGCCTTCCAGCAGCGGCAGGATCTCGTCGGTCCAGCGCCGCACGTGGGCCTGGCCCATGCGGACCTGCACGCCCTTGTCGAACAGCTGCATCATCGGCAACGGGTCGAGCTGGCCGCCGTAGACGCCGGAGATCGAGATCGTGCCGCCGCGGCGGACGGTGTCGATCGCGTCCTGCAGCGCCGAGAGCCGGTCGACCGCGAAGCGTTCGGTCGCCTTCGCCGCCAGCGGGTCGGGCAGCATCCCGGTCGCCTTCTGCATCAACTCGGCGGCGGGGGCGCCGTGGGCCTCCATGCCGACCGCGTCGATCGCCGCGTCCGGGCCGCGCCCCTCGGTCAGCTCGCGGATCGCGGCCGGGACGTCCTCGTACAGCGATGAGTCGATCGCCTCGATGCCGTGGCGGCGGGCCATCTCCAGCCGCTCGGGGACCGAGTCCACCCCGATCACAGTCTCGGCGCCCTGGTGACGGGCAATCCGGGCGCACATCTGCCCGATCGGCCCAAGCCCGAAAACGGCGACGCTGCCGCCCTTCGGGATCGCCGCGTACTCGACCGCCTGCCAGGCGGTCGGCAGCACGTCGGAGAGGAACAGGTAGCGCTCGTCGGGGGCGCCGTTCCCAGGCACCTTGATCGGCCCGAAGTGCGCCTGCGGCACCCGCAGGTACTCGGCCTGCCCGCCCGGGACCTCGCCGTAGAGCTTCGTGTAGCCGAACAGCGCGGCGCCTTTTTCGTGCTCGCGCACCTGGGTCGTCTCGCACTGGGCGAACAGCTTCTGCCTGCACATCCAGCACTCGCCACAGGAGATGTTGAAGGGGATCACGACCCGATCGCCCGGTTCGATGTGGCTGACCTCGGCGCCTACTTCCTCGACGATCCCCATCGGCTCGTGGCCGAGGATGTCGCCCTCTTCGATGAACATCCCCAGCACCTCGTAGAGGTGCAGGTCGGAGCCGCAGATCGCCGTCGAGGTGACCCGGACGATCGCGTCGGTCGGCGCTTCGATCCGCGGGTCGGGCACCTCGTCGACGCGGACGTCGCGTTTGCCGTGGAAGGTCAGCGCTTTCATCTCAGTCCTCCTCCGTCTCGTTCACGAGGCCAGCCCCAGAGGAACGTCGGGGCGGTCCCAGGTCGCGGCGACCCGCTCGGCCGCCCGCCGCTCCTCGGCGAGGATCTCCTCGGCGGCCGCGACGACGCCGGTGTCGCCGGCCCGGGCCGCGACCCGCTTCAGCAGTTCGTAGGCGGCTACCTCGAGGTTCTCGAAGGCGAACGCGAAGCCAGCGAGCTTGGTGGTCGAGTCGGGCTGGGCGCCGAAGAATGCGGAGAGGTTGAGCCCGCCCGCCTTCAGGGCCGCGTCCTTGACGCTCGAGGTCTCGGCGCCGCGCTCCTCCAGCAGGCGCCCGATCCGCTCGCGGTGGCGCTGCGTCTCCTCCAGGTGCTCGCGGAAGGCGGCTTCGAGCGCCTCGTCGTCAACGCGCTCGGCGCCCGCTTCGAGCAGCTCGCCGGCCTGGCCCTCGAGGGCGTGGACGTCGCGCAGGTAGGCGAGCAGCGACTCCTCGACCTCTTCGCCCTCGGCACCGGCGAGGGCAGCCTCGACCGCGGCGTCGAACGACCGCTCCAGCCGCTCGGCCATCCGCTTCTCCTCGGCGCCGATCTCGGCCGCCATCCGCGCCGTCGCCTCGTCGCCGGCCCGCTCGGCGAGGCGCCGCAGCAGCTCGTAGGCGGCCAGCTCCATGTGCTCGTAGGAATAGGCGTGCATGGTCAGCTTCACCGGCGTGTCGGGCTGACTGGCCGCGAAAGCCACCATCGCCCAGCCGCCGGCGGCGCCGGCCGCGTCCTTCAGCTTCGCGGGCGAGCCACCGAGCGCTTCCAGCCGCTCGCGCACCCGCTCCTCCTGGACTTCGGTCTCGGCGAGGTGCTGCTCGAAGGCAGCGGCGAGGCGCTCGTCGCCGGCGATCTCCGGCGCCGCCCGCATCTGCGCCAGCGCCTGCTGCTCGATCGAGTGCACGTCGGCCAGGTACTTGACGATCTGCTCGTCGCGGTCGCGATCCCACTGGCGCCCGCCGACCCCGGTCTTCAGGTCAACGATCCGGGCCGCGGCGCTGTCCTCCTCCAGCGGCGGCGTCCCGCCGCCGTGGCCGTGGCGCATACCCTCCAGCAGCTCTTCCAGCGCCTCGAGGCTGCTGTGGCGCGGCTGCCAGCCCAGCTCCTCGCGGGCCCGCCGCGAGGACATCAGCGGCACGGCGAGAGCCATGTCGAGCCAGCCTGGCGGGGTCGGCTGCAGGCGCAGCCGCCAGCTCAGGTCGGCCAACCCGCGGACCAGGCGGGCCGGTACCGGGAAGCTGCGCACCCCAAGCCGCTCGGCCATCTCGCCGCCGCTGATCGGGGGCTCGGCGGCGATGTTGAAGGCGCCGCCGACGTCAGCGAGGACGGCGCGCAGGTAGGCCTGGCCGACATCCTCGGAATGGACCGCCTGGAAGCGCAGCCGCTCGATCCGGGGCAGCGCCAGCAGAAGGTTGCGACGCAGGAGGAAGTTGGGCAGGAACGGCCCGACGAAGAGGCGGCGGATCTCGGTCGCCGCCTCGTCCTTGAAGATCAGCGCTGGCCGCAGCCGCACCACCCGCGTCCCGGGGTTCGCGGCTTCGAAGCGGTCGAGCTGCTTCTCGACGGCGACCTTGTGGCGCGAGTAAAAGGAGGTCGGCGTGCCCTCGGTGGGCCAGGTCTCATCGACCTCCTCGTCCTTGGGGCCCCGCGAGTAAGCGCCAACCGAGGAGGCGTAGACGAGCTTTGGCACCTTCGCCGCGGCCACGGCTTCGAAGACGCGCTGGCTGCCCTCGACGTTGATCCGCTGCAGCATCGCCGCGTCGCGCGAGGGCTGGATCGCCCAGGCGAGGTGGATCACGGCGTCGGCACCGCCGAAGATCTCCTCGAGGTCGGCGCTGAGGATGTCCCCCTCGACCCACCGGGTCTTCGCCGGCTCCTCGGCCGGCCGACGCCTTGCCAGCCCGACGATCTCCTCGATCTCCTCGCTACGGCCCAGCGCTTCGACGGCGCTGGTTCCGGCGTTCCCGGTGGCCCCGATGACGATTACCTTCATCTTCGCCATCTACCCAAGGCACCGGGACGAAAACGCGGCGGGGGCGGCTAGAGCGCCAGCGCCGCCGCCTTAACGTGCAGCGCCTCGAGGCGGTCCAGCTGCGCGGTCGCCCGCTCGGCCAGAGCCCCGAGGTCGAAGCTCGCCAGCTCGGCGGCGTGCGTGTGCTCGAGCGCCCGCCAGAGCCGGCGCTTGCCGGCGACGCCGATCTGCAGCAACTCGATCTCGTCGAGGCGACTGAGCGGCGAGTAGCCCCGCAACTGCCCGTTCGGCTTCAGCCGGCCGAGCCGCTCGCCGGCCACCGCCAGGGCGGGTTTCAGCCGGCCCCGTCCGACCCCGAGCCGCTCCATGATCGCGATCAGGGTCTCGCGATCGGCCTCGATCTCGGCGCAGATCTCGGCGACCGCCGGCCCGAACTCGGGATTGCCCTCGTTGCTGCCGCGCAACCGCCGCGCCAGCTCGAGGCCCGCCGTCGCTCCCGCCAAGTGGTCGTTCAGGTAGATCGAGAGCCGGCTTCCCATGGCCTCCGCCTACCCACGCGGGAGCCGCGCCGAAACCCGGCGACACGCCCGATCGCGATAGGAGCGCTCAGGCCGCCAGGTGGAGGTGCTCGCGGCGGCGACGCAGCTCGATCAGCTCACCCGTCTCGGCGTGGACGGGCTCGAAGCTCGCCACCGCCAGCGTCACGAAGCTGTAGCCGCACGCGCAGACCTCGCGCTCGACGTCGTCGAGGCTCTCGACGACGACATCGCGCTCCTCGGCGCAGCTCGAACAGAAGACGGTGACCTGCCACATGCCGCGATGGTTGCGCTCCGCTCGGACGGACC
The DNA here is from genome assembly GCA_966211075.1 of uncultured bacterium. Taxonomy (GTDB): domain Bacteria; phylum Actinomycetota; class Thermoleophilia; order Solirubrobacterales; family 70-9; genus VAYN01. The sequence continues at coordinate 585 of CBIHMQ010000114.1, read as the reverse complement.
GGCGTGGCAGCCACCTGAAGGGGGTAGGCACAACCCATGGCGAAGCGGCGGGTCCGGATCGGCTGCTCGGGCTGGAGCTACGACGACTGGCGCGGCGGCCTCTATCCCGAGGGGCTGCCGCGGCGGCGCTGGCTGGAGCGCTACGCCGAGGTCTTCGACACGGTCGAGGTCAACGCGACCTTCTACCGGCTCCCGAAGGAATCGACCGTCGCGGCGTGGGTCGAGCAGGTCCCCGGCGACTTCCTCTTCGCGGTCAAGGCGAGCCGCTACCTGACCCACATGAAGCGGCTCCGCGACATCGCCGACGGGGTCGCCCGCTTCTGGGAGCCGCTCGAGCCGCTGCGGCGGGGCCGGCGCCTGGGCCCGGTGCTCTGGCAGCTGCCGGAGAACTTCCACCGCGACGACGACCTGCTCGCCGCCGCGCTCGACGCGCTGCCCCGCGCCGAGCACTGCTTCGAGTTCCGCCACCCGAGCTGGTTCGCGAAGCCGGTCCGGGAGCTCCTCGAGGAGCGCGGCGCCTCGCTGGCGATCGGCGACGACAAGCGCCGCCCCCTGCCCGACGCCGCCCCGGTCGGCCCCCTCGCC
>CBIHMQ010000113.1:0-6743 GCA_966211075.1 uncultured bacterium | reverse complement strand
CGCCGGAACATGCCGACGAGGCCGTCGCGGGAGAAGACCGCGGTGGCGACGAAGACAGCGCCGAGCACCAGCGGCCAGCGGTCCGAGACCTCGTTGCTTACGTAGTATTCGAGCAGGATGATCACGGCGGCGCCGATCACCGGGCCATAGATGGTCCCCGCGCCGGCCAGCACCACCATCAGGAAGACCAGCCCCGAGTAGGTGATGTCGAAGTTGGTCGGCAGGACGCTGCCCGAGGTGTAGGCGAGCAGCTGCCCGGCGAGCGCCGCGATCGCGCCGGAGACGATCAACAGCTTGTACTTGACCCAGAAGGTGTTGTAGCCGAAGACCCGCATCCGCTGCTCGCTCTCGCGGACCCCGATCGCGGCGAACCCGAGCGGCGAGCGGGTCACCCAGAGGGCGAAGAAGAAGGCGGCCGCGAAGGCGACGACGACCGCGTAGTACATCGAGCTCATCCCCCACTCGAAGCCGAGCGAGGGGAAGCCGACTCCGACGATTCCCTCAACCCCGAAGCTGTGCAGGAACGACCATTTGATCGCGACCGTGTAGAGCAGCTGGCCGACCGCGAAGGTGACGAGCAGGAAGTTGAGGCCGCTGGTGCGGAGGACCAGCGGGCCGAAGATCGCCGCCGCGATGGCGCCGGCGAGGATGCCGAGCGGGACGACCAGGAAGGCGGTCGTCACCCCGGCCTTGACCATCAGGATCGCGACCGCGTAGCCGCCGACTCCAAGGTAGGCGGCCTGGCCGAGCGAGGGCAATCCGGCGTAGCCGTAGATCAGGTCGAGGCTGATCGCCAGGATCGCGAAGATGAGGATCTTCTGGACCAGCGCCAGCGAGTAGTCGGGCATGAAGGCCGGGAAGATCAGCAGCGCCGCCGCGACCGCCGCCAGCGCCAGGGGCGGCGCCGCGGCGAGGCCAGCCAGCCGCGGCCCCCGACCCGGGGCGGGCCGCGCCTCGGCGGCCTTCGTCGCGGCGCTCACAGCCGCACCCCCTCGGGCTGGCCGAGCAGGCCGCGCGGCCGGACCACCAGCACCAGGATCATCGCGGCGTAGACGAGGAAGGCCGCCATCGAGGGGAAGAACCGCAGCCCGAAGGCGTTGATCAGCCCGATCAACAGCGCCCCGACCAGCGCCCCCTGAACCCGGCCGACGCCGCCGACGACGAGGACCACCAGCGCCAGCAACAGCATCGTCGTGCCGTCGGCCGGCTTCAGCCCGCTCAACTGCTGGCCGAGCACGCCGCTGATCCCGGCGATGAAGCAACCGAGCACGAAGACGATCGCCGAGACCGCGCCGACGTTGACGCCGAGGCTGTAGGCGGTCTCGCGATCGTCCATGCCGGCCCGCACCATCGCCCCCAGTCGGGTCCGTTCCTGGAACCACCAGAGGCCGACCGCGAGGACGAGCCCGCAACCGATCACCGCCAGCCGAACCACCGGGTAGGTCTCCGACCCGACCGTGAAGGAGCCTTCGAAGGCCGAGGGCAGGTACGGGACCTTGGGCTGGGCGCCCCAGACCCAGATCACGACGTTGGTGATGATGTAGGAGATCCCCAGGGTCGCCAGCACCTGGTTGTCGAGGCGGTCGTGCATGCCCCGCATCAGCCGCTCGACGACGAAGCCGAGCGCGGCAATCGCCAACCCGGCGGCGAGGAGGCTGGGCCAGAAGCCCAGTCCCTCCTCCACCGCCACCGTCCAGCCGACGTAGCCGCCGAGCATGAACATCGCCCCGTGGGCGAGGTTGAGGATCTGCATCACGCCCATGATCAGCGACAGCCCCGCCGCGATCAGGAACAGGATCATCCCGAAGGAAAGCCCGTCCAGCGTGGTGATCGCGAAATCGGCCATGGGATCTCCTCGGTGAGACGGCTAGCGCCGCCGCCTCACCCTTCCTCCCCGACGTTCTCGTAGGTGTGGATCGGCTTCCAGGCCATCTGCCCTTCCAGCTCGGTCGCTTCGAGGATGTAGATCGGCCGCACGCCGAAGCCGTCCTCCTTGAAGGTGACCTTGCCGGCCGGGGTGTCCAACTCGAGCCCGAGGATCGCTTCCTTGAGCTTGTCCGGGTCGGTGTCGCCCCCGGTCGCCTCGAGCGCCTCCAGGGCGACCATCATCGCCTCGTAGGCTCCCTCGTCGATCTGGGCGACGGGCTTGCGGTCATAGCGCTCTTCGACCGCTTTGGTGAACTCGCGGCTGGCCGGCGTGTCGACGCGCCAGGCGTAGGTGAGCGGCGCCAGCCAGCCTTTCGCCTTCGATCCGAACGCGTCCAGCTGTTCTTCGGTGAGCGCGTCCCCGTAGCCGATCAGCACGTGGTCGAAGGCACCGCGCTTGATGTATTCCTCGAGGAAGTTCTGGGTCGCCCCGAGGATCCAGGGGCTCAACGCTTCGGAGGAGGTGATGTTCGAGAGGTAGGGCGCGTAGTCGGTCGAGGTCAGCGGCACCTTCTGCTTCTGGACGACCTTGCCGCCGGCTTCGGCCAGCCCCTCTTCGACGCCGGTGGCGACGTCTTCGCCGGCGATGTAGTCGGAGACGACGGCGGAGGCGGTCTTGACGCCGAGTTTTTCGGCCGCGTACTTACCGACCGGAGCCGAGGTCGACTGCAGGTCTCCCTGCGGGGCGAAGACTTTCCCGCCCAGCTCCGGCGGCAGGTTGAGCAGCGCGATCGCGGGGATGCCCTGCTGTTCGTAGTAGGGCGAGATCCCGGCCATCATGTCCGACTGCAGCGGCCCGATGATCATCGAGACGCCTTCCTCTTCGATCAGCTTGCGGGCCGCGGTCTGGGTGCTCTCGAGGGTGCTGCCGCCGTCGAGCATGATCAGTTCGACCGGCCTCCCGGCCGCTTTGGCGCCGGCCTCGGAGAGTTTCAGCCGCAGCCCGTCGCGCTGCAGCGGGCCGAAGAAGGCCGCCGGCCCGGTCAGCGGCAGAACGGCGCCGACCTTGACCGGCCCGTCGCCGGAGTCGCCGCCGCCGGAACTGCTGTCGCCGCACCCGGCGACTACCAGGCCGGCGAGAAGTACGGCCACCGTGGCGAATGCCGCCGGCCGGCCCCTGGAGATTCGTCGGAACGTCATGCAACTCCCTTCGTCGAGGTGTTGTTTCCGGCCAGCGATCGCGCCGCGTCCGGGCGGCGCCCCGCGAGGGTGAGGAGCTCGGTCTCGATCTCCTCGGCAGTCATGACCCGCCCCCAGTAGTTCTCATGGACCCAGAGCGTCTCGTCCTGGAACGGGGTCGTGGTCGCGGTGCCGTCGGCGACGACGGCGCAGTTGTAGTCGCGGTGGAAGGCCTCGACGAGCGTCTGGCCGACGCAGACGTCGGTGGCGATCCCGCTCAACACCAGCGACTCGGTGCCGAAGGTGTTGAGGATCGCCTCCAGGTCGGTGCCCCAGAACGAGGAGTACTTGGGCTTCTCGAGGAGGATGTCCTCGCCCTCGCGATAGTCGAGGGAGGGGTGGATCTGGGCGAGGTCGCCGCGCGGGTCGAGCGGGGCGATGCCGCGCCAGAAGGCGCCGTTGCGACCCATGTTGCTGCCGTCGGGTCGGTGGCACCAGGCGGTCCAGATCACCGGCAGCTCCAGCTCCCGGAAGGCGGCGACGACCCGGTTGATCGGCGGCACGATCTCGGCCGCGCCCGGAGCCGAGATCGGGGCCCCCTCGCGGACGAAGATGTTCTGCATGTCGATCGCCAGCAGCGCCGTGCGCTGGGGATCGAGCAGCAGCTGCATGTAGTCGATCGCGGTCTCCTCCTCGCGACCCCGGTAGTCGTGTTCGGAGCGGTACTTCGGAGGCGGCGGGACGTAGCCCTGCCGGTTGGCGAGCTCGATCAGCTCCCGGCCGCGTGCGTCGGCGCTAGCTGGCATGTGTAATCGCCCTTTCATCGCTGGTCGTCACCTTGATCTCGCGTGTCGGCGGCGGCGAGTTGCGGCTCGTCGTGAAGCGCAGCTGGCCGTCGGTGAAGAGGCAGGAGATCGCCGGCAGGTCACCGCGGGCGATCGCCGAGCGGGCGTCCGCGGCGGCGGAGCCGAGCGGTGCGTCGAGCAGCATCAGGTCGGCTTCCTGGCCGACCGCGATCGTGCCCGCGCGCGGCAGCCGGTAGACCCTGGCGACGTTGCCGGTGGCGGCGGCGATCGCCTGCTCGGGCGTGATCTCCGCCAGCGAGGCCAGCTCGGTGACGGACTTGATCATCCCCAGCGGCATCGTCCCGGTCCCGGTCGGCGTGTCGGTGGCGATCAGCAGCCGTTCCAGCTCACCGCCGGCGGCCAGCGCGTCGACGATCCTCAGCGCCGAGCGCAGGTTGCCGGCCTGGACGATCTGCAGGGCGATGCCCGGCTCGGCCAGGACCCGTTCGATGTCGGGGTCCGACATCGAGGTCGGTCCGCCGTTCACGTGGCCGCTGACGTCCGGCATCATCGCCAGCAGGTCGTCGGCGGTGACCGGCGAAGAGCTGGGGATCGAGGCGCCGCCGGTGTGGCACATGACCACGTAGCCGGCCTCCTGGGCAGCGCGGACCAGGGGCGCGCATTCGCCCGGGACCGGGAAGTCGCCGAACCCAGCCTTGGCGAGCCAGACCCCCTCGGAGGCGAGTTCCTGGAAGTCCTCGGGCTCGAGGCCGGGCTCGAGGATGATCGAGCCGGCGTGCACGGTCATCCCTCCGGGCCGGTAGTGGGCGAAGCAGCGCTGCGCGGTCAACGCCAGCGCCTTGACCCCGGCCGGGTCGCGCGGCCGGCCGGGCGCGTGCACCTCGCTGGCGGAGATGCAGCGGCTGACCCCGCCGTGGGTGTAGCTCTCGAGGAAGTCGACGGTCTTCTGCCGCGGCGTGTAGTCGCCGATCACGTTGTGAGTGTGCGAGTCGATCAGGCCCGGCGAGAGCGTGGTCCCGCCGGCGTCGACGACCAGGCCGGCCTCGCCGTGGTCGGCTTCGATCTCGCCGCGGCTCCCGATCGCGGCGATCGCGCCGCCCTCGATCAGGACCGCCTTGCCGTCCAGCAGCGGCGCGCCGATGTCGCCGCTGAGGATCTCGCCGATGTTGTGGATCAGTGCCTTCATGCCTCGGCCCCCGTCTCGGCGGCGAAGCGTTTGCCGACGACGCGCAGCCGCCCCTCCGCCTCCCGCCAGCTCTCGGGGACGATCGCGGGCGAGGGGCCGGCGCAGGTCAGGGAGGAGATCTCGGGGCTGTAGCTGCCGGCCGGCAGCGCCACCGCCAGCGCGCAGAGGCCCTCGGAAAGCTCGTTGTCGACGCGGGCCAGACCGTCCTCGCGGACCTCGTGCAACTGCTCGATCAGGGCCTTCCGCTCGGTGATCGTCTGCCCGGTGAAGCGCTCCAGTTTCGCCGGCAGCAGCGCCTTGACCTCCTCGTCGCCGAGCTGGGCGAGGATCGCCTTGCCGACGGCGGTGGCGTGCAGCGGCAGCCGCTCGCCGAGCAGCGCCGCCGCTCGCAGCGGGCTGTCGCTCTCGCGGCTCTCGACGATCGAGGCCCGGTCGCCGGCGAGGATGCCGAGCTGCGCGGTCAAACCCGTATCGGTCGCCAGTGCCTCCATCGCCTCGACGATCTGGCGCCGCTGCGGCATGGTGCTGAGGTAGGCCGAGCCGAGCTCGAGCGCGAACGGGCCCAGCTGGTAGCTGCTCTCGCCGTCGAGGCGGGCGAGCAGCTCGATCTCGACCAGCGCGTTGGCGAGCCGGTGCGTGGTCGCCGTGTCCCAGTCGAGCTCCTCGGCCAGCTCGGTCAATCCCCAGATCTGCTTCTGGGCCGAGAAGAGGAGCAGCAGGTCCCGGAGTTTGACCACCGTGCTGACCCGCGGCCGGGCTGCGCCACGCGCCGTGCCCTTGCTCATCTGATCGTGAAAGTCGATTTCATGATCAGACCCTAGGCAGGTCCCGGACGGGTTGTCAAGGGTCGAGTAGGACAAATGGGGGATGCTCCTCGTTCACTCCCGGTCAGGCTCCGCCGTCCCCGAGCCAGCTCTCCAGCAGTGCCGTCTCGGGTTTCGCAAGCGACCCGAAGGCACTCTGGAAGTAGACGAGCGGCCGCGCTTCGGGCCTGGTCCCAAGCGCCCGGACGGCGCCTATGAAGATCGAGTGATCACCGCCGGGGATGCGCTCGTGGACGTCGCATACGAAGTGGGCGATCGCGTCGCGCAGCAGCGGCAGGCCGTCGTGCTCGTCGACCGCAAGGCCGGCGAAACGGTCGATCTCCGGGGTCGCGAATCGCTTTGCCAGCGCTCCCTGCCCCTCGCCGAGCACGTTGACGACGAAGCAGCCGCTGCGGGTGAGCGCCTCGTGGGTCGGCAGGTGGGTGCTGACGCAGACCAGCAACTGCACCGGCTCCAGCGAGAGCGAACAGACCGCGGAGGCGGTCATCCCGCTCGGCTCCTCCCCGCTCCGGGTCGTGATCACGGTGACGCCGGTCGCGAACAGCGCCATCGCCTCGCGGAAGCGGTCCTGACGGACCGCCTCGATTTCCGTCGCAACTCCCTCGCTCGCCATCCAATCACCCCGATTCCCAGGCGATGCATTTCCAAGACTACTGACAAAAGAACGGTACTTAACTATGATATCTCTATCGATGGTCCTGTCAAGCGTTGCGCTCACCCGAGGGCACCGTCCCCCCATCCGTGGGGTCTCCTTGACAGGGGCGCGAAGCCGTCTCTACGGTGCCCGCCAACGAAAATGAAAACGCACATCAGTTTTTCCCTGGAGGATCGCGTCGGCCGCGCGCTCCTCTCCGGCCGGGAGAGCGGCAACCGGCTCGGGAC
>CBIHMQ010000112.1:0-6751 GCA_966211075.1 uncultured bacterium | reverse complement strand
TCTCGATCCCGAGCCGACACTGCTGAGTCCTTTCGAGCGTGCCGTCGCTCGCTTCAATGCCAGCGAAGCCTCGCGCACCGTGGCCGGCCTGGTTCGCACCCTGGGTGCGCCCTGGGTCTCCGTCGGAGCTTCCGCCGGAGCCCCCAAGGAGGTGCGGATCACCGTCGCGTGGGAGCTCTCCTGGTACCAGTGGGGCGTCGACCTCGGCGACGAGCTGCGGCCGGTCTTCCAGATCGACAAGGGCCTGGAGATGGACCAGCTCGATTCCGCTGCCAGGCAGTGGAACGCCTCCGCCCAGGAGGGCCGAATCCTTCTCGTCGCTGCGTCCCGGCGCGGCGCCGGCGAGCCGGCACGCTGAACGGATGTCGAAGCTGACGGTCAACGTCGACGGCGGCGCCCGGGGCAACCCGGGGCCGGCTGCGATCGGCGTCGTCGTCCGCGACGAGGCCGGCGCCATCCTGGAGGAGCACGGCGAGAGGATCGGCCGCGCCACCAACAACGTCGCCGAGTACCGGGCGCTGCTGCGCGGGGTCGAGCTGGCGGCCGCCCACGGCGGCACCGAGCTGGACCTGGTCGGCGACTCGGAGCTGGTCGTCAAGCAGATGAAGGGCCAGTACAAGGTCAAGGACGCGACGATGCGCGAGCTCAACGCCGAGGTGAAAGCGGCGCTGCGCCCGTTCGAGTCCTGGTCGATCCGCCATGTGCGGCGGGCCGAGAACGCCGACGCCGACCGGCTCGTCAACCAGGCGCTCGACGGCGGGTAGTCTCGTCGCATGCCCGAGCGTGCGGCCAAGCCGATCGACGCCGGGGTCGACATCGGCCACGTCCACCTCAGGGTCGCCGACGTCGACCGCGCCCTCGAGTTCTACTGCGGGGTGCTCGGCTTCGAGCTGATGCAGCGCTACGGCGAGGACGCCGCCTTCGTCTCCGCCGGCGGCTACCACCACCACATCGGCCTCAACTCCTGGCAGTCGAAGGGCGGCTCGCCGCCCCCGCCGGGGACGACCGGCCTCTACCACGTGGCGATCCGCTACCCGACCCGGGCGGCGCTCGCCGATGCCTTGCGGCGGCTCATCGACGCCGACGTCCCGATCGAGGGCGCCTCCGACCACGGGGTCAGCGAGGCGCTCTACCTATCCGACCCCGACGGCAACGGGATCGAGCTGTACTGGGACCGGCCCAAGGAGGACTGGCCGGAGCCTCAGCCCGGCGCCAAGGTCGAGATGTTCGTGCGCCCGCTGGATCTGCAGAACCTGATGGCGGACCTGGAAAGCCAGTCGCCTTGAGGGTCGGGCGACCCCATTGCCTCGAATACTGATAAGTACTCGCAGCATTCTCAATCGCAAATAGCCGACAAGGAGGCTGTGTGAGTCGCATCAGGAAGGCGATCACGTTCTCGAACGTGATCGCGGTCATCGCCCTGTTCCTGGCCATGGGGGGCGGGGTCTACGCCGCCAGCAACAAGATCAACGGCAAGCAGATCAAGGCCAAGTCGCTGCCGGGTAACCGGTTGAAGCCAAAGAGCGTCACGGCGAAGCAGATCAAGCCGAACGCGATCACCGGGAGGCAGATCAGGGCCGGCTCGCTGACCGGGAAGCAGGTCGTCGGCAGCAGCCTCACCGGCGTCGCCGCCAGCTCGCTCGGTGCGGTGCACTACGCCTCCGTGATCGTTTCGCTTGGCAGGGGAGGGATGGTCGGTCCGAGCGGGACGGCGATCTGCCCTGCGGGTCAGAAGGTGATCGGCGGCGGCGCGACCGTCAGCGACGACAACATTGCCTACGTCAACGACAGCGGGCCGACCGAGGATCGCGGCGGCTGGACGGCGACCGGCTGGAGTGGCGGCGACGGACAGACGATGACCGTCACCGCGATCTGCACCCCGGTCTCCTCGAGCACCAGCAGCGAGGCGAGGACCAGTTCCGGCCCGATCTACTCGCCCGTCAAGTAGGGGGCGCGCTCTCGACGGGATGACCGCCCTGCCGCCAGACCCCGACGCCGCGACCGACGTGGACGACGCCGGCGAAGCCCTGGCGCCGCAGGATCGAGGCGGCGAGGCCGCTGCGCTTGCCGCCGCGGCAGATCGTCGCGATCGGCCGCTCACGGGGCAGCTCGCCATGGCGGTCGTTTAGCTCCCCGTAGGGGATGTGGACGGAGCCCGGGATGTGCTCCGCTGCGTACTCGGCGTCGTTGCGGACATCGAGCACCAGCGGGGCCCCGGGCCCGTCCAGACGCTTGGCGAGCTCCTCCGGGTCGATCAACTCGATCCGCTCGATCGGGCGCTCCTCGGTGCGCCAGGCGGTCATCCCGCCCTCGAGGAAGCCGCGGACGGGCATCCCGACCGAGGCGAGCAGCTCGGCGGCGTCGCGCTCGTCGCCGTCGGAGCCGGCGACGACGATCACGTCGGCGCCGGGCGGGGCGACCCGCGAGACCTTGGTCGCGAAGCCGGTGTCGTAGGCGGAGGTGCTGAGGGCGCCGGGGATATGGGCTTCGTCGAACTGGTCGTTGGTGCGGCCGTCGATGACGACCGCGCCACCGGCGACGGCCTCCTCGACTTCGTGCGGGGTCATCGCCGCCGGGGTGCCGAAGTGGTCGACCAGGGGGCCGCGGTTGAGCGAGACGATCCGCTCGACGTTCGGCGGTTTGTCGCCGAGCGAGCCGACCGCCTCGGCGACGAAGGTCGCCTCGTCGGCGATCGCCAGGGCGCGGTTGTGACGGCGCTCGAAGCCGATCGTCGAGGAGGTCTTGAGGTCGAGCCCGGAGCCGCCGCAGAGCGAGCCGCCGAGGTGGCCGGGCCAGACCTCGACCTCGTCGGGCAGGGTCAGCAGGCGCTCGTGCAGGGAGCGAAACATGTCGGCGGCGCCCTCGCGCGGCTCGACCGCGAGGTCGGGACGGGCTACGTCGCCGATGAAGATCGAGTCGCCGGTCAGGAGCGCCCAGGGCTCGCCGCCGCGGCTGGCGTCGGAGAGCAGGAAGCAGGTGTGCTCGGGGCGGTGGCCGGGCGAGTGGATCGCCTCGACCCGCAGGTCTCCCAGCTCCAGCACCCAGCCGTCGGCGAACGGCTCGTGGTCGTACTCGGCCGCGGCCAGCTCGTGGATGTGGATCGTCGCCCCGGTCCCGTGCGCGAGCCGACCGTGCCCGGAGACGTGGTCGGCGTGGTTGTGGGTCTCCAGCACGTGCCCGATCCGCACCCCGTGCAGGCGGGCCAGCCGCCGGTAGGGCTCGACGTCCCACTGCGGGTCGACGACGACGGCGACGCCGGATTCGCGGTCGGCGACCAGGTAGGAGGCGCAGCCGAGATCCTCGTGGATGATCTGGCGGAAGAGCATTCGCTGAAAGCTACCGTCCGTGCCTCATCACCGGTTAAGGTCGTTTGATGCGGATCGTGACGCTGGGCGGGCCTGCCGAACGCCCTCGAGGTCAGCGGCGCCCAGGTCGTCGACGTCCGCTACCGGTTTCGCTGGGAATTTTGCGGCAACTTCGAATCGGCAATCAGGGGCAGCGCTCCGCTACAAGATCGAAGTCCCCGTCCCGCGCGGCTTCTTCCGCCACGGCTCGCGCTTCCTGGGGTAGCCCGATCGGCGGCTAGGCTTCGCGAATGATCCCCCACGCAACCCTTCTCATCTGGTTTCGGCTCCGCTCGCCGGAGTTGGCCGAGGATTTCGAAAATCTGATGGCGGGGGACCGCGACATCGTCCGCGGGTCGCTGGACACGGTGTCGAATTGGCGCCTGATGCGGCCGTCCGACGTGCCCGGGCAGGCGATTGACGAAGCCGACTACGTGCTGATCGCCGAGATCAACGCAGTCGAGCGGTTCGAGCAGCAGGGGAGCGAACACGTCCAACGCCTGGCGGACGACCTCGAGCACCTGGTCTCGCACCAAGGGATGCTCGTCCTGCGTTCGGTCCTTTAAGCGGCTCATGGAAGTTCGAGCTTCTCGATCGTCGATTCGATTTCCAGCGCGTACAGAGAATCGTTCTCGAGGTTGGCGCTGGCTTCGTAGGTGCCGTTCGGGGGAGGCCACGGGATCGCGCCGGAAGCCGTCGATCTGGACGCTGCCTGTTATCCGGATCCCTTCTTGCAGCCTTGGTTTTCATCTTCCCGGCTGATGCCGACCCGCTGGGGTCGGGGAGGCCAGGCTTCGGCATCGTGCGGCCCGTTCCTCCCGTTCTCCTGCGGCTCGGCCGCGAGCGCCTCCGAGGATCGCTGCCGTCGCGCGGGACGGCGATCGCGCACGACCGAGCCGCTGGGGGCCACGGCTCGCGCTTCCTCGGATAGAATGCGCGACCTGTGCGGCTGTAGCTCAGCTGGCTAGAGCGTCTGCTTGCCATGCAGAAGGTCGTCGGTTCGAATCCGATCAGCCGCTTCTCGCGAAATCCCGCCCTCGGCGGGATTTCGTCGTTCAAGGGGTTGTCGCGCCGCATAAGCAAAGTGCCCCCGGCGGCAGCGCACCGTCGCGCACGGAGTCGCGCGGGCCGTGAATGGAAGCTCAGGCTGGCGCCCCCCGAACTGCGTTACTGGCGCGATAGCGCCTCGAGCTGCCTGCTTGAGCGGGCTCGTGGCTGGCGCGGGAAGGCCGCTCTCACGGTGTGACCGTTGTCGACTTCCGCCGTTGTCATCTTGTATGTTCCTGACATCGGCCGTGGTCAAGAACTTGAACCGATATGACGCCCCCGTCTGAGCCCGTCCGCCCGTGGCGGGGGATCAGCCCGGAGCAGCGAGTCGCGGAGCGCCGCGAGCGCCTGCTCGACGCCGCCCTGGAGGTGTTCTCCGGGCGCGGTTTCGCCAACTCGCGCGTGCGCGACGTCTGCCGCGAGGCGGGCCTGACCGAGCGCTACTTCTACGAGTCGTTCGCCGACAAGGAAGCGCTGCTGGTCGCGCTGGCGCAGCGGATCGTCGCCGACCTCGTGGTCGCGGTCGGACCGGCGATCGAGCTGGTCGCGACCGAACCCGAGCCAGCGATCGACGCGGCGTCACGCGCGGTCGTCCATTCCCTGACCGGCGATCCCCGCCGCGCCCGGATCCTCCTCGTCGAGGTCGTCGGCGTCAGCCCGGCGATCGAGGCCGCCCGCCGCGCCCTCATCGCCCGGCTGGCGGAGGTGATCCGCGCGGGCGTCGCCGGCGCCCTGGGCTCCTGGGCGTCGACCTCGCTCGAAGTCGAGCTGATCGCCCGGGCGCTCGTCGGCGCGGCGCAGGAGTTGCTCGTCGCCTACGTCCGCGGCGAGTTGGAGCTCGACGAGGAAGCTTTGATCGAAAACCTAGGCCGCCTGCTGCTGCGGGCGCGCCCTGTCATCCAGGCCTTGGCCCAAGACCAGGCTCTTACAGCAGAAAGGACGACGCCATGACCGTGTCGACTGCCCCTCGCCGCGACGAGGATTACGAGGCGATGTTGCAGACCCTGTCGGAGGGATCGGTGCATGTCCACTTCGATCCTTACGAGGACATCGCCTGGGACTCGCCTGAGCTGGCGATCGACCAGCGGGACCCGCTCTGGGTGCTCCCGGCGACGTTCGATCCGCTCGGCGCCACCGCCTGGTACCAGGCCCAGCCGCTCGACCGCCAGATCGAGATCGGCAAGGCCCGGATCATGAACGCGGTCAAAGTCGGCGCGGCGTTCGAGAGTGTGCTCATCCGTGGCCTGATGCAGTACGCGGTGGCGCTGCCCAACAGGTCGCCGGAGTTCCGCTACTGCCTCCACGAGATGACCGAGGAGTGCAACCACATCCAGATGTTCCAGGAGCTCGTCAACCGCGTCGAGGTCGACGTCCCGGGAATGCGGCGGTGGCTGCGACGCGTCTCTCCGTTCATCGGCGGCGCCCTGGCGTACATGCCGCTGGCGCTGATGATCTCGGTCCTCGCCGGCGAGGAGCCGATCGACCACTACCAAAAGTCGATCCTGCGCGAGGGAGGCAAGGTCCCGCCGGCGGTCCTCCGGACGATGGAGATCCACATCGCCGAGGAGGCTCGCCACATCTCCTTCGCCCACGAGTTCGTGCGGCTCTACGTGCCTCGGATCGGCAGGGCGAGTCGGTTCGCGCTCTCGCTCTACTTCCCGGTGGCGATGCGCGTCGGGGCCGAGGAGATCATGACGATGCCGGGATCGCTCTCGCGGCGGCTCGGCATTCCGGTCGAGGTGCATCGCGAGGCGTTCTGGCGCAGCCCTCAGGCGCGCGAGATCATGGCCTCCTACTTCGGCGACATGCGAGCGCTGGCCGAGGAAGCGGGGCTGATGAACGCGGCCAGCCGACGGCTGTGGAAGCGCCTCGGCATCGCCGGCGAGCCCAGCCGCTACCGCGGCGAGCCGGACCGTCACGCGCAGACGATCGGCTGATGCCGCACGTCGTCACGCAGTCCTGCGTCGGCGACGGCTCCTGCGTCTACGCCTGCCCGGTCAACTGCATCCAGCCGACGCCGGACGACCCGGCGTTCGAGCTGGCGGAGATGCTGCACGTCGACCCGGTGGCCTGCGTCGACTGCGGAGCCTGCGTCAGCGCCTGCCCGGTCGACGCGATCAAGCCGCACGACAAGCTCGATGCGGGCGAGCGGGCGTTCCTGGCGATCAACGCCGGCTACCACCGCACCCCGCGCCCACGGCCGCTCCTGGCGCCGGTGCGCCCGCCGCTCCGGGTGCGCCGCTCCGGGCGTCCGTTGCGCGTCGCGATCGTCGGGTCGGGCCCGGCGGCGCTGGACGCGGCGCACGTTATCCTTACCATCGCCGACGACCAGGTCGACGTCTACGAGCGCCTGCCGGTCC
>CBIHMQ010000111.1:0-6776 GCA_966211075.1 uncultured bacterium | reverse complement strand
CCGAGGGGCAGCACGCGGCCGAGGCGGCCCGGGCGCTGCTGCCGCTGCTCGAGGAGATGCGGCCGCACGTCGCCGTCAGCGACATCCTCACCCTGGCGCCGGCCCTGGCCGCGGAGCGGGCCGGGGTGCCGTTGGCGACCCTGATCCCGCACATCTACCCGGTGGTCGAGCCCGGGCAGCCGTTCTTCGCGATCGGGCTGCGGAGCCCGCGCACGCGGCTCGGTCGGGCCGGGTGGCGGGCGGGACAGCGGGCCCTGGCGGTCGGCCTCGAGCACGGCCGCCGCGACCTCAACCAGCAGCGCCAGCGGCTCGACCTGCCGCCGCTCGACCGCTTCCACGGCGGCATCAGCCCCGACCTGGCCCTGGTCGCCACCTACCCGCAGCTCGAGTACCCGCGGCGGTGGCCGGCGGGGATCGAGATCACCGGCCCGATGATCTTCGAGCAGCCGCACCCGGAGATCGAGCTGCCGCCGGGCGAGGACCCGCTCGTCCTCGTCGCCCCCAGCACGGCCCACGACTCCGAAAACCAGCTGGTCCGGACCGCCCTGGCCGCGCTCGCCGGGGAGCCGGTGCGGGTGGTGGCGACGACCAACCGGGTCCGCCCGCAGGCGCCGATCGAGGTCCCGGCCAACGCCAAGCTGGTCGAATGGCTCAGTTACAGCCAGCTGATGCCGGCCGCCTCGCTGGTGATCTCCCACGGCGGCCACGGCACCGTCGCCCGCGCCCTCGGTGCCGGCACCCCGGTCCTGATCTCCCCGATCATCGGCGACATGAGCGAGACCGCGATGCGGGTCGCCTCGGCCGGCGCCGGCCTCTCGCTGCCCTGGCGCCTCTGCCGCCCCGCACCGCTGCGCTGGACGGCCCGCCGCCTGCTCGCCGACCCGGCCTTCACCGCCCGCGCCAAGGAGATCGCCGCCTGGGGCCGCGCCAACGACGGGGCCACCCGCGGCGCCGAGCTGGTCGAGGGGCTGGCGGCGCGCAAGGCAGGAATCGTCAGCGTCCCCTAAATTTCCTGGGCATTGCGTTCCGTGGCCAGCTTGTACGGATTCGCACGATCCGGGGTAGCTCAACGGTAGAGCATTCGACTGTTAATCGAAGGGTTGTGGGTTCGAGTCCCACCCCCGGAGTTCTGCGCTCCACTACTGGCGCTCGGCGTGGGCGATGCGTTCGACCAGGGCGGCGCGCTCGCGGCTGAGGGTGGCGCGGTGCTGGTAGTCGTCGCGTTCGGCGGCGGCGGCGATCTCGTCCTCGAGGCGGCGCTGCTCGAGCAGAAGGAAGTTGAGCTGCATCGCCTCGGGCGAGGCGGGCTCGCTGCGGGAGAGCATCACCAGTTCGGTGAGCATGCCGGAGAGCTCGTCGTCCTGGGGCAGGTTGGAGGCGGGGTCGCCGGGGTGCTCGCGCAGCCAGGCGACGGCGCGGGCGCCCGAGGGCGAGAGGTGGCCCTCGGTGAGGCGCTCCAGGAATCCCTTCCCCTCCTCGGGCAGGGCGATGCACATCGCCAGCAGGGCCCGCTCGCGGCGCTCGCGCGAGGTCAGCTCGGCGGCGCGGCGCGGCGGCGGCACCTGGCGGCTCGGGGCGCCCGGCGCCGGCGCCCCCTCGGGGCCACCGCAGGCCGCGGTCGCCGCCACCACCCGCCCCAACACCATCGCCGGCCCGAGGTCGAGGCGCTCGGCCACCCGCCGGACCAGCTCGTCGCGGCTGGCGCTCTCCCCCAGCCCGGCCAGGACCGGCGCCACCTCGGTGAGGGCGCGGTCGCGCTCGGCAGGCGAGCCGACGTCGGTGCGGGCGAGCACGAGGCCGACCTGGAAGGAGGAGAGCTCCTCGGCGGCGTCAATCAGCGACCGGAAGCGCTCGGCGCCGCCCTCGGCGGCCATCATCTCTGCCGGGTCCTCGCCGGCCGGCATCGCCGCCACACGCAGCCGCATCTTCCGCCCGGCCGCGACCCGCTGCGCCCGCAGCATCGCCTCCTGGCCGGCGGAGTCGGCGTCGAGCGCCAGCACCACCTCCTCGACCATCCCCGAGAGCGCCGCCACCTGCTCGCCGGTGATCGCGGTTCCCATCACCGCGATCGCCTCCTCCACCCCCGCCTGGTGCAGGGCCAGCACGTCGGTGTAGCCCTCGACGACGACGGCGCGGGCGGCTTTGGCGATCGCCGCTTTGGCACGGTCGACCCCGTAGAGCAGGTCGCTCTTGTGGAAGAAGTCCGTCTCGGCGGTGTTGACGTACTTGGCGCCCTGGTCGGAGCGCATCGCCCGGCCGCCGAAGCCGAGGGTGCGACCGCGGCGGTCCCGGATCGGGAACATGATCCGCGAGCGGAAGCGGTCGTACTCGCCCCCGCCCCGCCCCTTCTGGACCAGGCCGACGCCGTGCAGCTCGGCGACGCTGAAGCCGGCCCGCTGGCCGGCGAGGAGGACTTTGTCCCAGGCGCTGGGCGCGAAGCCGACGCCGAAGTCGCGCAGGACCTGCTCCTCGAGGCCGCGCCCGGCCAGGTAGTCGCGCGCCTTGCCGGCCTCTTTCGACTCCCAGAGGTAGCTGGAGTAGAAGGCGGCGGTGCGGTCTAGCAGCTGCTCGAGGCGGCGGCGGTGCTGGCGGCGCGCCTCCGCCCGCGGGTCCTCCTGCTCGCGCTCCAGCTCGACCCCGTAACGGTCGGCGAGCAGCTCGACCGCCTCGGAGAAGCCAAGCCCCTCCTTCTCTTCGACGAACTTGATCACGTCGCCGCCGACCCCGCAGCCGAAGCAGTGGTAGAGCTTCTCCTGGGCGTCGACCGAGAACGAGGGCGTGCGCTCCTCGTGGAAGGGGCAGAGCCCGACCCAGCGGGCGCCCTGGCGGCGCAGGTCGGTGTGGGCGGAGATGACCTCGACGATGTCGGCGGTCTGCTTGAGGCGATCGAGGCTCTCGGTCGAGATCAGCGCCATCAGAAGCGCGCCTCCTCGGGGATCGTCAGCTCGGTGAACTTGGCGATGCAGAAGCGGTCGGTCATCCCGGCGATGTAGTCGGCGACGCGCTGGCAATCGTCGGCGCCGGGCTCCAGGGCCGGGATCTCGCCGGGGTGATCGAGGTAGTGGTCGAACAGCGCCCGCATCGTCCGCTCCACCTTCTCGTGCTCGGGCGCGGTCGCCGGGCCGAGGTAGACGCGGTCGAACATGAACTTGCGCAGGCGCAGCATCGCGCCGCCGATCTCCTCGCCTTGGACGATGTCGCCGGCCGCTTCGGAGCGGCTGACGATGTCCTTGACGAGCGTGTCGATCCGCAGCGAGCCGGTTGGCCCGAGCAGCTCGATCTCCGCCGCCGGCAGGTCCTCGGGCCGCAGGATCCCCGCCCGCAGGGCATCGTCAATGTCGTGGTTGATGTAGGCGACGCGGTCTACGACACGGACGATCCGGCCCTCGAGCGTCGCCGCCCGGCCCGGGCCGGTGTGGTTGAGGATGCCGTCGCGGACCTGCTCGGTCAGGTTGAGGCCCTGGCCGTCGCGCTCCAGGACCTCGACCACCCGCAACGAGTGCTCGTTGTGCTTGAAGCCGGCGCCGCAGCGGTCGCGCAGGGCCGCGTCGAGCGCCGCCTCGCCGGCGTGGCCGAAGGGCGGGTGGCCGAGGTCGTGGCCGAGTCCGATCGCCTCGGTCAGGTCCTCGTTCAGCCCCAGCGCCCGCGCCACCGTGCGGGCGATCCCGCAGGCCTCGAGCGTGTGGGTGAGGCGGGTCCGGTAGTGGTCGCCCTCGGGGGCGACGAAGACCTGGGTCTTGTGCTTGAGGCGGCGGAACGACTTCGAGTGGACGATCCGGTCGCGGTCGCGCTGGAACGGCGTCCGCAGCGGGCTGTCCGGCTCCTCGACCGCGCGGCGGGCCGGGTAGGAGCGGGCCGCCTCGGCCGACAGGAACTCCGACTCCCAGGCAGCAACGCGCTCCTCGAATGCGGTCGTCGCGGGCACCCGCCGATCATAGGAGGCGGGCTCCCTACGCCGCCGCCCTCAATTGGACATGCGCGTGGTGCTCGAGCGTCTCGGTGATCGCCCGTTCGACCTGGCGCAGGGCGAGCGGCTCGGCGACGGGAGCCTCGGCCAGTGGCTGGGCCAGCGCCTCGACCATGAAGTTGTGAGCTTGCTGGGAGAGCTCGAAGGAGCCGGCTTCGCAGCTGGCGCAGACGACTCCGCCGGCGGCCCCGGAGAAGCCAACCAGGTGCTCGGCCTCGCCACAGCTGGCGCAGGAGGCCAGCTCGGGGGCGAAGCCGGCGGCCAGAGCCAGCTTCAGCCGGAAGGAGAGCGCCGCTGCCAGCTCGGCCCCGCGCGGCTGCTCGGGGTCATCGAGCAGGTCCAGGTAGCGGCAGAGCAGGTTGTAGGCGGGCTGGTTGGGCTCGGCGCTGTCGAGCAGCCGCAGCACCGCGTCGCAGGCGCGGGCGCCGGCGCTCAACGCCGGGCCGGAGGAGCGCAGGCGCGAGTAGCCGTCGAGGGTGGAGACGCTGGTGACGGTGAGCAGGTCGCTGCGCCCTTCGTGGAGGACGAGGTCGAGCCGGAAGAACGGCTCGAGGCGGCCGCCGAAGCGCGAGCGCGGCTTGCGCGCCCCCTTGGCGATCGCGCCGACCCGGCCGCGCTGCCGCGAGTAGAGGTGGAGGATGCGGTCCGCCTCGCCGTAGCGGATGCTGCGCAGGACGATCGCCTCGGTCTTGACGGAGGTTCCGGCCACGAAAGCAAAGGTGACCGACGGACCGGACGGCGCCCTAGCGCCGCGCGCGCCGTTTCGGGCGCTTGCGCAGGCGCACCTGGCAACTCGGGCAGTAGTACGTGGAGCGGCCGCCGACGACGATGCGGACGATCGCGCCGCCGCACTCCGGGCAGGGCTCACCCTCGCGCGTGTGGACGAGGAACTCGTCCTGCATCGTCCCCTTCTCGCCGCGGCCGTCGCGGTAGTCGTCGATCGAGGAGCCGCCGTTGTCGATCCCCGCTTCCAGCGCGGCGACGACCGCGTCGCGGAGCGCCTCGTGGTGCTCGGGCTTCATCGAGCCCGCCGACGAGAGCGGGTGCAGGCGGGCGCGGAAGAGCGCCTCGTCGGCGTAGATGTTGCCGACCCCGGCGACCCCGGACTGGTCGAGCAGGAAGGACTTCAGCGGCACCGTGCGGCCGGCCGCCATCTCCCCCAGCGCCTCCGCGGTGAACTCGGGCGAGAAGGGCTCGACGCCGAGCTTCTCGAAGCGGCGGTCGAGGGCGGCGTCGTCGACCAGGAAGCCCTCGCCGAAGCGGCGCGGGTCGGTGAACCAGAGCTCGCGGCCGTCGTCGAGAGAGAACAGCGCCCGCAGGTGCCGGGCCGAGGTCGAGCGCTCGCCCTCGTAGAGGCGCCGGCCCTCGGAGGGGTCGATCACGCCCTCGCCCTCGACCAGGACCAGGTTGCCGGTCATCCGCAGATGCATGACCAGGGTCTGGTCGCGCTCCAGCCCCAGCAGCAGGTACTTGCCCCGCCGTCCCAGCGCGCGGATCGTCCTCCCGCTGACCTCGTCGCCGAGCTCCTCCGGCGGCAGCGGCCGCGACCAGCGCCCGTCCAGCACCTCGAGCCCCTCGATCCGCCGCCCCCGCAGCTCCGGATCGAGCTGGCGCGCAACGGTCTCCACCTCCGGCAACTCTGGCATCGAGCCAATTTCTACCCGAACCGGGGGGTGAATCGGGGGCGTGTCTGAGCTTAGGGGTCAATATCGTCCCCCAATCTCAGACACGCCGCCTCCCGGCCGGGTGGTCTCAGTCGGCGACGGCGCGGGGATGGGTGCGGAAGTAGACGTCCTTGAGCTGCTCGCCGGAGAGGTGGGTGTACATCTGGGTGGTCGAGATGTCGGCGTGGCCGAGCATCTCCTGGACGGCGCGGAGGTCGCAGCCGCCGGCGAGCAGGTGGGTGGCGAAGCTGTGGCGCAGCGTGTGCGGGCTCATCCGCCCGGAGAGGCCGGCGTCGCGGGCGTGGCGCTGGACGATTTTGTAGAGGCCCTGGCGGGTGAGGGGTCCGCCGCGGAAGTTGAGGAACAGCTTCGGCTCGTGGCGGTCGCCGACCAGCTTCGGGCGGCCTTTGCGCTGGTAGGCGTCGATCGCCGCGATCGCCTGGCGGCCGAGCGGGACCAGCCGCTCCTTCGAGCCCTTGCCGCGCGCCCGCAGGAAGCCCTCGTGGAGGTCGACGTCGGCGACATCGAGCCCGATCGTCTCCGAGGCCCGCAGCCCGCAGGCGTACATCACCTCCAGCAGCGCCCGGTCGCGCAGCGCCGTCGGCTCAGTCCCGCGCGGCGCCGCCAGCAGCTGCTGGACCTCCGCGTAGTTGAGGACCTGGGGAAGCTTCTTGGCCCGTCGCGGCGCGCTCAACGCCGCCGTCGGGTCGTCGCCGATCAGCTCGTCGCGGCGAAGGTGCTTGTAGAAGGAGCGCAGGCAGGCGGCCTTGCGGTGGATCGTCGAGGCCGAACAGGCCGGCCGCCCCTCCCCCGTCGCCAGCTCGGCGAGGAAGTCGGCGACGTCGGCCGGGCGCGCCTGCAGCGCGTCGCGCTCGTGGGCCGAGAGGTATTCGCCGTACTGGAGCAGGTCGGTGCGGTAGGCGTTGAGCGTGTTGCGCGACAGCCCCCGCTCCAGCTCCAGGTAGCTGAGGAAGTCGAGGACCAGCGACTCGAAGCGCGCGTCGGCGCCCGGGGACGCGGGCGCAGGGGCGGGCGCGGGTTTGACTGCAACGGCCATGGCGGAGGGTTCTTCTCCGCCGGCGTCAGCCCTTTACGTGCAAGGACGATGGCAGCGGGTCACGGGTCCTGTCGCGGGGGGAGGGGAT
>CBIHMQ010000110.1:0-6856 GCA_966211075.1 uncultured bacterium | reverse complement strand
GCCTTCGAGCGGGATCGGCTGCGCGAGGATGACCTGCAGCTGCAGGGGATCGAGATGATCCGGGTGACCGGGCCGCGGCTCAAGGACGAACCGGTGGCGGTGACCCGGCGCGTCGGCGCCCACCTGGCACGTCGGCGCCGCGAACTGGGCGTGGCCGGCAGCGGCTGATTTGCGGGCACGCTGGTTTGACTAGGCTTCCCCCGTGGCACGGAAGACCGCGCAAGGAGACGAGGCCGCGGCGATCGCGGCGGCGATCGCGCGCTTCGAGGGGGAGACCGGAGCCGTGCCGGCCCAAGCTTCGCCGGCGGTCGCGCCCTGGCAGCGCGCGGCCCTGCTGGAGGGAGTGGCGGCGAAGGAGTCCGTCCTGCAGTCAGAAGGAGGAGCAGACAGATGGCTGTCGTGAAAATCATCGAGCTGGTCGGCAGCTCAAAGACATCCACCGACGACGCCGCCAAACAGGCGCTTCACCAGGCGCAGGGGACTCTGCGCAACATTCGCGCCGTCGACATCGTTTCGACCGGGATCCGCGGTGAGAACCTCGACGAGTACCGCGCCCACGTCCGCGTCGCCTTTCTGGTCGAGGGAACGGAGGTCGACTGATGAGCGAGGCAGGGGAGCCGAAGGAGGTCTCGCGCGAGGAGGCCCGGAAGCTGATCGACGATGGCGCGCAGCTGATCGACGTGCGCGCCCAGCACGAGTGGGACACGGGCCGCATCGCCGGCGCCGCCCACCTGCCGCTGGCCGAGCTCTCGCAGCGGGCCGGGGAGATCGACAAGGAGCGCCCGGTCGTCTTCTACTGCCGCGGCGGTAACCGATCATCGATGGCGGCGGCGGCGCTGACCGAGGCCGGATACGACGCCGTGAAGATGACCGAGGGCATCGTCGGCTGGTCCGAGGCGGGCCTGCCCCTGGAGCCCGAGGGCGGCTACGTGAGCGAGTCCGGGGAAGCCGCGGCGGTCCTCGAGGCCCGCAAAAAGGCTGCTAACGGGTAAATACCCAAATCCCAGTCAGGTTTTGCTATTTTCCTCCGTTATGGAGGTAGCCGTAGCGGAGAACAAGGAGCAGCGGGGCAAGGGCCGGGTCGGCAGCGTCGAGAACCCGGAGACCTACGTCAACGTCCCCGGGCACGTCATCCCGATCATCGAGCGGGAGTTCGACGACTTCGACAACGAAGCCGAGCGCTTCCTGGGCGGTGAGCTGGAAGAGAACCAGTTCATCGGCTTTCGCCTAAAACAGGGCGTCTACGGCCAGCGCCAGCCGGACGTGCAGATGGTCCGGGTCAAGCTTCCCTTCGGCGGCGTCACGCCGGAGCAGATGGAGGCGTTCGCCGACGTGGTCGAGAAGTACGCGCCGCTCAACAAGGGCCACATCACGACCCGGCAGAACATCCAGATCCACCACGTGCCGCTGCGCGACATGGAGTCGCTGATCCGGGAAATCTCCGCGGTCGGGCTCTCCTCCCGCGAGGGCTGCGGCAACACGGTCCGCAACGTCACCGGCGACCCCTGGGCCGGCGTTGCCGCCGACGAGGTCTTCGACCCGACGTCGTACGGCGTCGCCTACGTCCGCTACTTCGTCCGCCACCCGACGACGCAGCTGATGCCGCGCAAGATCAAGACTTCCTTCACCGGCTCGGAGGCCGACCGGGCGATCAGCGGCATCCACGACATCGCCTTTCTCGCCCGCGAGAAGGACGGCGTCCGCGGCTTCGAGGTGCGGGTCGGCGGCGGCACCTCGATCATGGCCCGCGTCGCCCCGACCCTCTACGAGTTCGTCGAGGCCGACAACGGCGACTACATGAAGGTCGCCGAGGCCGTCTTCCGCATCTTCGACCGCCAGGACTGGCTGCGCGTCAACCGCGCCCGCGCCCGCATCAAGGTCCTCGTCGACAAAATCGGCATGGACGCCTTCCGCGAGCTCGTCGACGAGGAGCTCAAGGGCGACTGGGTGAACGAGCGCGAATTCGACGCCGAGCTGGTCGAGCGATTGAGCTACGACGACGACGAGCAGGCCAACGCTCCGGGCATCCCGCCCGCGCCCGCCTCGCCTAACGGCGATCGCAGCGAGTTCGATCGCTACGTCGAAGCGAACGTGCAGCCACAGCGCCAGGAGGGTTTCTCGACGGTCGAGGTGAAGATCGATCGCGGTGACCTGACCCCGGCGCAGTTCCGCGGCCTCGCCGCGATCATGCGCGAGTTCACCGGCGGCTACGCCCGCAGCACCGTCCAACAGAACTTCGTCCTGCGCTGGGTCCGCGACGAGGCGCTCTACGCCGTCTGGCAGCGGCTCGAGGCGCTCGGCCTCGGCGAGCCGGGACCGCGCGAGATCACCGACACCGTCAGCTGCCCCGGCACCGACAGCTGCAAACTCGGGATCACCAGCTCGATGGGCCTCAACCGGGCGATCAAGGAGCGGGTCGAGTCGATGCGGATCGAGGACAAGCTCACCAAGCGGATACACATCAAGATGAGCGGCTGCCCGAACGGCTGCAGCCAGCACCACATCGCCAACATCGGCTTCTACGGCGCCTCCCTGAAGGTCGGCGACCGCCAGATGCCCGCCTACATCCCGCACATCGGCGGCAACTACGAGGGCGGCGAGATCATCTTCGGGACGCGGCTCAAATCGCGCCTCCCCGCCAAGCGTGTCCCCGAGGCCGTCGAGCGCTGGGTGCGCCTCTACGAGGCCGAGCGCAATGACGGTGAGGAGTTCAACGCCTTCGCCGAGCGCGCCGGCGCCCCCGCCTTCGAAGAGCAGGTCAAGGACCTGACGCTGCCCGCCGAGTTCAGCCTCGAGACGATGCAGCAGTTCATCGACTGGAACCGTTCGAGCCCGTACAAGGTCGAGCGCGGAGAGGGAGAGTGCGCGATCTAGCGCGCGTCTCGCCGCTATGAAGCCGCCACCCGCAACCCTCTCCGGCAACGCGCCGACAATCACCGACTTCGACCACGAGGCCGTCGCCGCTGAACTGGAGGACCGCAGCGCCGAGGAGACCCTCGAGTGGATGTTCGAGAACTTCGGGCAGGACCACTACATCGCCTGCTCGTTCCAGAAAACGAGCTCGGTGACCGCCCACCTGGCCAGCACGATCAACCCCGAGGCGCGCTTCTTCTACCTCGACACCGAGGTCCTCTTCGAGGAGAGCTACGAGACCCGCGACCGCCTCGCCGAGGCGCTGGGAATCGAGTTCGACCGGTACCACAACCTGACCCTCGAGGAGCAGGCCGACCAGTACGGAGACGAGCTCTGGAAGAGCGACCCCGACGCCTGCTGCGGGCTGCGCAAGGTCGACCCGATGCGGCGCGCCCTCTCTTCCGTAGACTGCTGGGTCGCCGGCGTCCGCCGCGGTGATTCCAGCGCCCGGTCCAAGACCCCGAAGTTCGGCTGGGACCGGAAATTCAACATCTGGAAGCTGAATCCACTCGCGGACTGGTCCGAGCGTGACGTCTGGAACTACATCCGTGAGCACGACCTCCCGTACAACCCGCTCCATGACCGCGGCTACCCCTCGATCGGCTGCACCCACTGCACCAAGCCGGTCGGGCCGGGTGGCGATGCGCGCGGCGGTCGCTGGGCGGGCCTGGCAAAGACCGAGTGCGGAATCAACTAGCGCGCCAGCGGCGCCCCCGGCGCACGCCGGGCGGGCCCGTTAGCCGACTGACCTGAGACACCGTGGCGATGGAGGAGACCCAAGTGCGCACGCCGCCCGTTGAGCTGACCGATCTCGACACCCTCGAGGCGGAGTCGATTCACATCATCCGCGAGGTCGTCGCGGAGTTCGAGAACCCGGTGATGCTGTTCTCCGGCGGCAAGGACTCGGTGCTGATGCTCTACCTGGCACGCAAGGCGTTCGCCCCGGCGCCGGTCCCGTTCCCGATCATGCACGTCGACACCGGGCACAACTTCCCCGAGGTGATCGAGTTCCGCGACCGCCAGGTCGAGGAGCTGGGCCTGCGGCTCGAGGTCGCCTCGGTGCAGGAGCTGATCGACAACGGCCGGATCAAGGTCGCCCACGAACTGGAAAGCCGCAACCGCCACCAGACCGTCGCCCTGCTGGAAGCGCTCCAGAACGGCGGCTACGACGCCGTCTTTGGCGGCGGCCGCCGCGACGAGGAGAAGGCGCGGGCGAAGGAGCGGGTCTTCTCGTTCCGCGACAAGTTCGGCCAGTGGGATCCGAAGAACCAGCGGCCCGAGCTCTGGAACCTCTACAACGGCCGCCACAAGAAGGGCGAGCACATCCGCGTCTTCCCGATCTCCGACTGGACCGAGCTCGACGTCTGGCGCTACCTCGCCCGCGAGCAGGTCGAGCTGCCGCCGATCTACTTCGCCCACGAGCGCGACGTGGTCGACCACGAAGGCCTGCTGATGGCCGTCAACGAGTTCTTCCCGCTGCCCGAGGGCGCGAGGGTCGAACGGCTGATGGTGCGCTACCGCACGGTCGGCGACGCGACCGGCACCGGCGCCGTGCTCTCCACCGCGACCGAGTACGAGGCGGTGATCGAGGAGACCGCCGCGACCCGGATCACCGAGCGCGGGGCGACCCGCGGCGACGATCGCTTCTCGGAAGCGGCGATGGAGGATCGCAAGAAGGAAGGCTATTTCTAATGCCCTCCGAGCTGCTCCGAATCGCCACCGCCGGCTCCGTCGACGACGGCAAGTCGACCCTGATCGGGCGGCTGCTGCACGACACCAAATCGATCTTCGAGGACCAGCTCGAATCGATCGAGCAGACCTCGCAGAAACGCGGCAACGAGGAGACCGACCTGGCGCTGCTGACCGACGGCCTGCGGGCCGAGCGCGAGCAGGGGATCACGATCGACGTCGCCCATCGCTACTTCGCGACGCCCAAGCGCAAGTTCGTGATCGCCGACACGCCCGGCCACATCCAGTACACGCGCAACATGGTCACCGGCGCTTCGAACGCGAACCTGGCGCTGCTCCTGGTCGACGCCCGCAAAGGCGTGCTCGAACAGACCCGCCGCCACGCCCTGCTCTCGTCGCTGCTGCGGGTCCCGCACCTGGTCCTCTGCGTCAACAAAATGGACCTGGTCGACTACGACGAGAAGGTCTACGACGAGATCCGCGAGGAGTTCACCGCTTTCGCCGCCAAGCTCGAGATCACCGACCTCGGCTTCGTCCCGATTTCCGCCCTGGAGGGCGACAACGTGGTCGAGCGCTCGGCCAACATGCCCTGGTTCGACGGGCAGCCGCTGCTCGGCCAGCTCGAGGAGGTCCACATCGCCTCCGACCGCAACCTGGTCGACAACCGCTTCCCGGTCCAGTACGTGATCCGGCCGCAGACCGAGGAGCATCGCGATTACCGCGGCTTCGCCGGCTCGGTCGTCGGCGGCATCTTCAAGCAGGGCGACGAGGTGATGGTCCTGCCCTCGCGCAGGACCTCGACGATCGCCGCGATCGACACCCCGAACGGGGAGGTCGCCCAGTCCTTCCCGCCGATGGCGGTGACGCTGCGGCTCGAGGACGAGCTCGACGTCTCCCGCGGCGACATGATCTGCCGTCCGACCAACCAGCCGACCGCGACCCAGAAGCTGGAGGCGATGGTCTGCTGGTTCGACGAGACCTCCTCGCTGCGGACCGGGGTCGCGTACCAGCTCAAGCACACGACCCGCTGGGTGACGGCCGAGGTCGAGGAGCTGCGCTACCAGCTCGACGTCGACACCCTGCACCGCGACCTCGACGCCGAGACGCTCGAGGTCAACGACATCGGCCGGATCTCGGTCCACACCGCCTCGCCGCTCTTCCTCGACGAGTACCGCCTCAACCGGACCACCGGCAGCTTCATCCTCGTCGACCCCCACACCGACCTGACGGTGGCCGCGGGGATGATCACCGGCACCGGCGAGTCGGGCCCGCCGACCGCCGAAGTCCCGGTCGCCGAGAACATCACCTTCCACCCGAGCAAGCTCTCGCGCGACGAGCGCTGGAGCGCGCTGGGCACGAGCGGGGCGACGATCTGGATGACCGGCCTCTCCGGCTCGGGCAAGTCGACGATCGCGACCGCCGTCGAGCACACGCTCGTCTCCAGCGGCCGCTTCGCCTACATGCTCGACGGCGACAACCTGCGCCACGGGCTCAACGCCAACCTCGGCTTCAGCGAGGAGGACCGGGCCGAGAACGTCCGCCGGGTCGGCGAGGTCGCCCGCCTCATGGCCGAGGCCGGCGGGATCGCGATCGTCTCCCTGGTCAGCCCCTACGCGGCCGAGCGCGACAAGGTCCGCGCCGCCCACCGCGAGGCCGGCATCCCCTTCCACGAGGTCTTCGTCGACACGCCACTGGAGGAGTGCGAACGGCGCGACCCGAAGGGCCTCTACGCCAAGGCCCGGGCCGGCGAGATCACCAACCTGACCGGCGTCGGCGCCCCCTACGAGGCCCCGGCGAACCCGGAGCTGACGACGGACCCCGACCTGGAGACCGCGGTCCGCCAGGTCCTCGGCCTACTGGGCTAGCTCGACCCCGGCGCTTCGCGCGCTAAGGCTGGTCGCGGACGACGACAGTGCGGCCGTCGGCGAGGCGGTAGACGGTGCCGATCGGTTTGCCGCGGCCGACGACCCTCTCGTTGGATTTCAGCTTGACTTCGCGAACCTTCTGGTCCTTCTTGGCGACCACGGAGTCGGCGGGGCGGAGGCGGCCGTCTACGGACTGCTGGGTGAGGGCGCCGGTCAGGTCGAGGGAAGAGAGGGCGGCGAGTAGGAAGGCGACCGAGAGGACGATGCCGAGGTCGAAGAGGTTGACGAGGCCGTCGAGGGGGTCGCCGGCGCGGTCCTCGCGGCTGCGGGCGCGGGCGGTGACCTTCACGGCGTGCCGACCCAGGTGGCGCCGTGCTGGTGCTCGAGGC
>CBIHMQ010000109.1:0-6859 GCA_966211075.1 uncultured bacterium | reverse complement strand
GCGCTGGTCGAGGCCGTTGACGACGTGGCGGAGGAAGACCCCGGCCATCGTCAGCGGGTGGGAGAGCACGATCCCGGCGTATTCGGAGCTGCCGGTGACGACCCCGTCCTCGAGCCCGCCGAGGATCCCCGCCGTGTGCGGGTCGAGGTACTCCATCTGAGGGGGTGCATTCCCGACAAAGGTCTCGTAACGCTGCAGGCGCAGGCCTTCGGTGTACTGCAGGCCGGCCAGGTCGTTGCCGCCGGGAATCGGACTGTAGTCGCCGAGGTTTCGGTGCGAGAGGAGCGACTGGGGCAGCGAGACGAGCGTCAGCCCGAGCACGAAGAGGCCCAGGCAGAGCGAGCGCGATCGCAGCGAGCCCGCCGCCCGCCGCTGTCGCCACATGTCCCAGAAGAGGAGCAGGAGCAGCAGCGGGACCAGCAGCAGGTAGGCGGGGCGTGCGTTCAGCGCATAGGCGGTGGCGACGCCGCCGAGGGCCATCCAGGCCGGTGAGGTCGGCGAGCTGACGGCGACGATCGCGAGCAGCGCCGCCGCCAGCGCCGGGAGGTCGCTGAGCGGGTAGCTCAGGTACCCGCGCCAGAAGACGAACAGGAGGAGGCCCAGCGCGAGCCGCCGGAGGAGGCCCCAGGGGCGCCGCGGCCAAGCGACCTCGGCGAGCCGCGGCGCCAGGACGCCGCCGATCAGAGCCATCACGGCGGCGTTGAAGACCATCACCTCGTGGGTGTCGCCGAGGCCGAGATGGCCCCCCGTCTCACGCAGGCCGAAATAGGTGAGTGGCAGCGCGTAGCCGCGCAGGCCGGTGTATTCGAAGTTCAGCAGGGAGAAGTGGCCGCCCGCGTCGAAGCTGGCGGCCAGGTCCCAGTAGTTGCCCGAGTCGAAGTAGAACGGCTTGCTGCCCTGGAGCAGCGCCAGGAAGAGTCCGGCGAGGAAGAGGCAGGCGAACGCCGTCGCGGCCGGATGCGCGGAGAGGGACCGGAAGGCGTTTCGGAGCATGCGTCTTCGGCGAGGGGCTCAGGACGAGTAGGGCGCGGCGGCCGTCTCGAGGATCTCCGGTCCGGTGGGGAGGCGCCCGCTCACCGGCGACAGGCTAACGAGAGATGACGCCGCGGCGGCGATGGGTAGGGTGGCGGCGTGGGCGAGCGACCGGTGGCGAACATTGCCGCGAACGATTTCGCGCGCCAGTGGCGGGACGTCGGCGCGGACGCGCTCGCCGCCGTCGACCGGGTGGGGGGCAGCGGCTGGCTGGTCCTGGGCGAGGAGGTGGAGCGCTTCGAGGAGGAGCTGGCCTCCTGGTGGGGCGTGCCCCACGCGGTCGGCGTCGCCAGCGGCCTCGACGCGCTGGAGATCGGCCTGCGCTGCGCCGGCGTGGCGCCGGGCGAGCGGGTCCTGACCACGCCGCTGACCGCCTTCGCGACGACGCTGGCGATCCTCCGCGCCGGTGCCGAGCCGGTCTGGTGCGACGTCGATGCCAGCGGCGGCCTCGACCTCGACCGGGCCGAGGCGGCGCTGCGCACCGACCGCTCGATCCGGGCGGTGCTGCCGGTCCACCTCTACGGCCACCCGCTCGATCCGGTGGAGCTGCGCCGGCTGGCGGCCGAGCACGGCGTCGTCGTCGTCGAGGACTGCGCTCAGTCGGCGGGAGCCGAGCGCGACGGGGCTCCCACCGGGAGGGCCGGCGTCGCCGCCGCGACCAGTCTCTACCCGACCAAGAACCTCGGCGCGATGGGCGATGGCGGCGTCCTGCTGACGGCGGACGCCGAGGTCGCCGAGCACGCCCGCCGGCTCCGCGACTACGGGCAGCGCGGTCGTTACGAGCACCGGGAGGCCGGGCTCAACAGCCGCCTCGACGAGCTGCAGGCGGCGATCCTGCGCAGCGCCCTGCTGCCTCGCCTCGACGGCTTCCTAGCTCGCCGCCGCGAGATTGCCGGGCGCTACGCGGAGGCGCTGGCGCCGACCTCGCTGCGCCCGGTCGAGCCGGCCGCGGGACGCTCCGCCCGTCACCTCTTTCCGATCGAGGTGGGCGAGGGGGACCCCGCCGCGGTCGCCGCCTCCCTTCGCAAGGCCGGCGTGGGGGTCGGCCGCCACTATCCGTTCGTCTGCCCGGATCAGGGCGCCGTCGCCGGGATCGGCGAGAGCCTCGACCCGCTCGCGACCGCTCGCCGGCTCGCCGAGGACGAGCTCTCGCTGCCGATCCACCCCTACCTGGAGGATGACGAGGTGGAAACCGTGATCGCCGCCTGCCTGGAGGTCTCCGGGTGAGCGTCGCCAACTCCCTGGTCATCCCCGTCTACGGCAGCAGCGGCACGATCGAGCGGCTGGTCGAGGCGGTCCGCGGAATCGAGGCGCAGGTGGAGGGGGGGCTCGAGGTGATCTTCGTCGTCGACGCCAGCCCGGACGATTCGCGAGCGAAGCTGATGGCGGCTCTGCCCGGCGCCGGCCTCGAGGCCCGCGTCGTCGAGCACTCGCGCAACTTCGGCTCCTTCGCCGCGATCCGGACCGGCATGAGCCTCGCCCGCGGCAACCGCATCGCCATGATGGCGGCCGACCTGCAGGAGCCCCCCGAGCTCGTCGTCCGGTTCCTGCGCCGGCTCGCCAGCGGCGAGGTCGACGTGGTGGCGGGCCAGCGGGCCAGCCGCGACGACCGGGGCGACTCCGCCTCGAAGGCCTACTGGAGCCTGTATCGGCGCTTCGTGATGCCGGACATCCCCGCCGGCGGCGTCGACATGTTCGCCTGCACCGGTGCCGTCCGCGACGTCGTCTGCTCGCTGGAGTCGGTCCACACCTCGCTGGTCGCGCAGCTCTTCTGGGTCGGCTTCCGGCGGGAGCTGATCCCCTATGACCGCCTGCCCAGCCCCGGGCCCAGCGGCTGGACCCTGCGGCGTAAGGTCCGTTACCTCTCCGACAGCGTCTTTGCCTTCACCGACCTGCCGGTGCGGGCCCTCTGGTTGATCGGCCTGTCCGGCCTGACGCTGGGCTTCGTCGTCGCCGCCGCGGTCCTGATCGCCCGCGTCTCAGGCGCCATCGACGTCCCGGGGTACACGGCCACGGTTCTCGTCATCGTCTTCTTCGGCAGCCTCAACATGGTCGGTCTGGGAATAATCGGTTCCTATGTATGGCGGGCCTACGAAACCGTGAAGGGCCGTCCCGGGGGGATCGTCCGCGACGTCGTCGAATTCCGGGAGGAGCGCCATGGCTGAAGTCTTCGTGCACGAGAAGGGAATCTGCGAGAGCGCCGAGGTCGGTCCGGGGACTCGGATCTGGGCCTTCGCGCACGTCCTCGAGGGGGCTCGGGTCGGCGCCGACTGCAACATCTGCGACGGCGTCTTCGTCGAGGGCGGCGCCGTCCTCGGGGACCGGGTCACGGTCAAGTGCGGGGTTCAGCTCTGGGACGGGGTCGAGCTCGAGGACGACGTATTCGTCGGGCCCAACGCGACCTTCACCAACGACCCGATGCCGCGCAGCCGCCGCTGGCTCGACGAGCACCCGCGCACCGTCGTTCGCGCCGGCGCCTCGGTCGGCGCCAACGCGACGATCCTGCCCGGCCTGGAGATCGGGCTCGGGGCGATGGTCGGCGCCGGCGCCGTCGTCACCCGCTCGGTGCCGCCGCATGCGATCGTCGTCGGCAACCCCGCCCGGATCACCGGCTACACACAGAGCTCCCCCGAGGCGCCCGCGCCGCCGCCAGCTCCGGTCGGCGAGGCCGGGACATCCACCGTCGGCGTCGCCGGCGTCCACGTCCACCGCTTCGCCGAGTTCGAGGACCTGCGCGGCTCCCTGGCGGCCGGCGAGCTGCCCAGCGACAGCGTTCCCTTCACCCCGCGGCGCTGGTTCCTCGTCTACGACGTGCCCAGCCGCGAGGTCAGGGGCGAGCACGCCCACCGCGCCTGCCACCAGTTCCTGATCTGCGTCTCGGGCCGGGTCAGCGTCGCCGTCGACGACGGCGCCAACCGCGCCGAGGTCCTGCTCGACCGACCCTCGGTGGGCGTCTACGTGCCGCCGCTCATCTGGGCCAGCGAGTACCGCCACGAAGATGACGCGGTCTTGCTCGTCCTCGCCTCGCACCCCTATGACCCCGAGGACTACATCCGCGAGTACGACGCCTTTCTCGCCGAGGTCCGGTAGGGATCAAGCCGAGCGGGGGACGTGGCCGAACCGCCGCGCCCACGGGATCGGCAGCGCTATCTCGCCGAGGGCGTCGCAGAGGCTCGGCGTCGCGCGCATGAAGCCCAGCCGCGTCGCGCCTTCGTAGCCGAGCTCCGCGGCGTTCTCGGGATGCCGGGTCAGCAGCTGGTCGCCGGTCACCGGGTGATAGGCGGCAAACAGGGGGACCATTCCGGGGCCGTCCCACTCGAACAGCCAGCCGTCGGCTGGACGGGCCGGCTGTGCCGGCTCGGGCGATGGGCGCAGGACGCGCTTCGCGGCAATGACCCCGCGCCGGGCGGCGACCTTTGCCCGCTCCTGCCACGGCGCCAGGTCACCCCACCGCAGCGGCTCGGCCGTCCAACGCGCCGCCGCCGTCCAACGGGGCCCCCGGTTGGCCGGTCGATGGCTGTCGGTGACGAGCCGGCCGTCGACCACCCATGCGGGAATCGAGCCGCCGAGCCCGCTGGCTGAGACGCTGCCCAGCTCGCCGACGAGCTCCCCGGCCGGGAGGGAGCCGATCGCGCAGCGGTGGCGACGGGCGGCCGCGTCGACCGCCGTCGTCAAGCCCACCAACCCGGTGTCGCGTTCAGCGCTCGGCGTCTCGCGCGGGCGGAGCGGCTGAGGGTCCAGGAAGCCGAGGTGCTCGCCGACGTCGACTTCGGGCAGCAGCGGGTCCTCCGGCAGGCTGATCGGCAGCACCTCGCCGCTTGCCCGAATCGTCGCGAGGGCGACCGAGTCGAGCCCCGGCAGGGGCGCCGCCTCCAGGTAGCCGAGCCCGTCCGCGCCGGCAATCTCCCCGTCCTCCTCGGGCTCCCGTACCCGGTATGAGCCGGAGCCGGAGACGAGCTCCACCGTGCCCCTGTAGGGGGCGTCGCGCAGGGCCCCCAGCACGTGCTCGCGGCGGTAGCCGGGGGGCGGCTCCGCGCTGGTCACGACCCGGTCGCCGCCGGGGTGCCGGTAGCGGACCAGGAGCCGCGAGCGTGGCGGCGTCCAGACGTCTCGGGGCGGCGGGTCGACCGGGTCCGCCGGCGGGTCATCCGCGAGCAGCTTCCAGCCCTCGGGCGAGCCCAGTCCTTCGGCGGCCGCTCCACCGGGATTGGCGAGGTGACGCCACTCGAGGCGAGCGCCCGCCGCCGAGAACAGCCAGGCGAGCGACGCCACCGCCGACCACGGGTTGACGCGCAGCCCGCTCGGCAGGCGCCGCTCGAACGAGCGGCGCCAGATCACGGTGTGGGGAACGGGTTTCGCGGGACCGTCGTCACGGGGCAGCGCTCGGAAGGAGAAGCGGGCCTCGTCCCTGGCGTCGGTCAGAGCGATCGCGTCGAGCGTTTCGTCGGCCGCGAAGCGGCGCAGCACCTTGGCGGCCAGCGCCGGGTCGGCGTCGTGCAGCGCGGCCGGGCTGCCGGTGGTGAGGCCGACGATCGGAGTCCCGGTGGCCGCCAGCCGGCCGCGGAGCTCCTCGAGGTCGCCGCCTCCGACGCCGACTATCGGCAGCTCGGCGTCGGAGGAGGGAAGACCCGGTGCCTCGCCGTCCAGCCCGCGCGCGGCAACCAGCTCTGCGTAGAGCGCACCGTGTTCGGCGGCCATCTGCTGGACGGAGAGCTGGCGCTTTGCCCGGGTACGCATCGCGCCGCCCCGCGCCGCCAGGTGCTCGCGGTCGCGCGCCAGCCGCGCCAGGGACTCGACGTAGCCGGGGACGGAATCGCGAGGCAGGATCACTCCCTCCTCCTCGCTGCCCAGCAGGCCGCTGATCGCCGGCAGCCCCGCCGTGACGATCGGCAGGCCCATCGACATCGCCTCGAAGATCACCACCGGGATTCCCTCGAAAGTGCTGGTCAGCAGCAGCACGTCGCAGGCCGCGTACCAGTCGCGGAGGCCGGCGCTCGGCCCGTGCAGGACCACCCGGTCGCCGAGCTCCAGCTCCTCGACCCGCGCTTCGATCTCCTCCTCCATGTCGCCCTCGCCGACCACGTGGATCTGAAACTCGACCTCCTCGTCGCGCAGCGCCCGAGCGACCTCGACCATCAGCAGCGGGTCCTTCTGGGCGACGAGGCGGGCGGCGAAGAGGATCTGGAGCTTGCTCGGGTCGAGTCGGCGGGCGGGCATGGCCCTGTCCGGGTCGAACTCGCCGTCCGCGTCGACGCCCGTGTAGATCACGCGGACCTTGTCCTCCGGCACTCCGTACTCGCGGACGGCGTCCGCCACCGGCTCGTTCGAGAGCGAGAAGCAGTCGACCAGGTCAGCCGAACGGGTGGTGACGTAGCGGACGTAGCCAGACCGGTCGGCCTCCTCGGCGTGCATCTGCACGACCACCGCCGGCGCCTCCGGCAGCGCCGCCAGCTCCGGCAGCAGGTCGAACCCGAGCTTCGAGTTCATCAGGTGGATCGCCGCGATTCCGCGCGAGGCGACGAACTCGAGGATGAACGCAGGCATCTCGTTGGCCGGCATCAGGTCGGGCAGTACCCAGATCTCCTCCGCGTAGGGCTCGATCTGGTCGAGCAGCGGGTTCGGCGACGGCTGGGTGGCGATCAGCGACGGCGCGAAGCGGTCCCGGTCGATCCAGCGAAACCAGTCGATCGTGTTCTTGTCGCTGCCCCCGTAGCCGACCCACGGAGCGAGGTAGAGAACTGGCAGCCGCCCGCTCAAGGTGTCCCCGCGACCGCTCCGGCGAGCCACCGGTGGGTGCGGCGGATCCCCTCGTCGAGCGGGGTGATCT
>CBIHMQ010000108.1:0-6893 GCA_966211075.1 uncultured bacterium | reverse complement strand
CTACTTCACTGTCCTCGCCCCGGCGGTCCGCGGCGGCGAGGTCGAGCAATGGGACGAGGTCAAGGCCGCCGTCTCCGAGGCCCTGCTCGACGCGGGCGGCACGATCACCCACCACCACGCGGTCGGCCGCGACCACCGCCCCTGGTACGACCGCCAGCGCCCGGCCCCGTTCGCGGCCGCCCTGCGCGCGGCGAAGGCCGAGATCGACCCGGCGGGGATGCTCAACCCGGGCGTGCTGATCGACCCGTAGCGACCGTTCGGACAGCTAGCCGATCGCCACCTCGTAGGCGTCCTCGGCCTCGAGGAACGGGGCGAGGGTGACGTAGACCATGGTCGGGACGATGTCCGGCAGCTTCTCCGGGCCCTTCTTGTTGACCTGGTCGTAGAGCAGCGAGTAGAGGGCGCCGCCGATGGCCTCGGCGGCGATCGGCGGGGTGTCCGGTTTGAGCTCGTAGCCGGGGGCGAGCAGGCCCTCCATTCCTTCGGTCACCAGCTCGCGCTGGTCGAGCGCGCGGTTGCCCGCGGCGTACATCTCGACCCCTCCGAGCCGCGCGTACTCGGGCTCTTCGGCGCCGAAAGCGAACATCGCCTCCTGGGCGTCGTGGACGGCGTGCTTCCAGTCGGGGGCGCGGCGGAAGGCCGGCAGAGCGGCGGCGAGCATGTGCGCGGAGCCGCTGTCGAGCGCGGCGACCATCGCGTCTTCCTTGTTCTTGAAGTGTTCGTAGAAGGTCCGCTGCGAGGTGGCGGCACGGTCGACGATCTCAGCCACGGTCGTGTCCGGGTAGCCCTTCTCGGAGACGACCGCGGCGAGGGCGCGGAGGATCCGCTCCGCCGGGTTGGCGGTCGCCTGGCGCTCGGCGAAGGGGACCGCCCTGACGGTGCGGCGGCGGGTTGCCTTCAGCGGGCCGGGCGGGACCGGGTAGCGGAACAGCCACTCCCAGAGCTGCGGCGCCAGCTCCAGCAGCTCCTCCTCCTGGCCGCGGTAGAGGCGCTTGTGGATCACCTTCTGGATGCCGCCGACGATCGCCCTGACCAGCTCGCGAGGCATCCCTTTGCGCTCGGGAACCTGCTCGAGCAGGCCGGCGGCGAGGTCGGTGGCGGCGTCCATCGAGCTGTCGACCAGGGCGGCGCCATCTTCGCCAGCGGCGTATACCTCGACGATGCACATCTTCGCCGCGGCGGGCTGTGAGACGATCGTCTCGATCAGGCTCATGAAGGCCTGCCGCGCTCGCTCCATCCCGGGCGGGGCGCTCTCGTCGGCGCCGAGTTTCTTCAGGGTCGGCTCGACCATCGCTTCGACGGCGGACAGGAAGCAGGCCTGCTTGTCGTCGAAGTGCCGGTAGAAGGCGCTGCGCGAGACCCCGGAGAGGGTGACGAGGTCGGCCACGGTAGTCGCCTCGTAACCCTTCTCGGCGACCGTCGCCACCATCGCCGCGAAGAGCCTTTCGCGCTGGTTCCGTTCGGCCTCGTCCCGGGGCGTGCCACGTCCCGGGCGCAGTTTCCTCTCCCGCAGTTGCCCCGCATCCCCCCACGGCGTTCGCACCATCGCGGGCGGACCATATCCGGGCATCCGCGCGTCACTCATCGTGCTCTCAAGGCCTCATTTTCCTGGTACGCGTAGGACTATTGGGAGGCTCGCATACTTGCCTTGTACCTAAGGCTATTTTCCGCATTCTAGAGCAGAAATGGACGCTTTCAAATCGCCCGAACAGGGGGTATGTGTCCGGCGCTCCATGAGCGATCGGTCCGCGCCTGTTCTCATTCGATTCCGCTCCCAAACTGCTCTATCCGAATCGATGCGAGCGGGGCCGCGGCAGGGCGCCGCTCCCGGGGCGCTCTCGCCGAGTGAATAGCGCGGTCTGTTAGTGTTCTTAAAAAGGACCGGGGTTGGGGGATGAAGCGGTGAGCGCGGAGGCGATGGGTATGGGCGGCGCGCCCGAGTTCGGCCCAGAGGGCGAATTTGTGCGTTCGATGGCGGCGCTGGAGACGGCGATCCTCGATGCCTGCGGGGCGTCGGCGGAGTGGCCGGCCGGGATCGCGGCCGGCGTCTACGCGGGCGTCGACTTCGTCGTCGACCATCCGGACGCCGCCCAGGTTCTCACCGACGGCGCCACGAGTGGAGTCGATTACAAGCGGCGCTATGACGGCCTCGTCGGCCGTCTGACCGGTTTCCTGCGGGTGCGGGCGCCGCTCGATCGGCGCCTGCCGGTCTCGACCGACGAGGCGATGGTCGCCGGCGTCGTCGGCTTGGTCGGCGACCACGTCAGGATCGGCCGCGTCGAGCGGCTGCGGGAGCTGCGCCCGGAGCTGGTCCTCCTTACATTGCTGCCCTATCTCGGGTTCGCCGAGGCGCAGCGTTGGGCCGAACCGGCCGAATAAAGCGAACTGGCCCTTGACATATTGGTCCGTCTTTGTTCTTATTTTAGATGGCGCGCCAATCTCGGGACTGTCCCGTCCATTCCCTGTACGGCTACGGTCCCAACACGCAAACGTGATGGCTCGGGGAAGCACCCTGCTTCTCCGGGCCGTTTGCGTTTCAGGCGGCGTGACGGCGGCGCATCGCGACGACGATCGGTCGCACCGCGGGTCCCAGCGCTTCGAGCAAGGCGGCGGCGACAGGACGCGCGAAGGCGGCATCGGCGCCGGGAGCGCTGAGGTAGAAGCCGGCGACGCCGGCGAGGATCGCGGCGTGGCGGCGAGGCTGTCGTAGTGGCGCCATGGACGCCGTGCCACGGCTGGCCAGGAAGCCGATCCGGTTGGCGGCGTCTTCGGCATCCCGGTAG
This sequence comes from uncultured bacterium, assembly GCA_966211075.1. Taxonomy (GTDB): domain Bacteria; phylum Actinomycetota; class Thermoleophilia; order Solirubrobacterales; family 70-9; genus VAYN01. The sequence goes on along the minus strand of CBIHMQ010000108.1, from coordinate 4,110 downwards.
TAGGAGAGGTAGTTGTGGGCGTCGGCGGCGAGGTCCTCGTCGCGGTCGACGAGGTCGTCGAGCAGGACCGTGAGGGCGCCGACCGGGGGGAAGTAAGCGGCGTCGATCAGCTCCGCCTCGGCCACCGTCGTGGCGGGGTCGGCGGCGGCCGCGATCAGGGCGTGGGCGGCGACCGAGGAGCTGGCCCCGGCGGCGAGCTCCCACCAGGCGTAGCCCGGCGGCGCCGCGAGCCCTTCGGCCCAGTCCCGCAGCGCCCCGCCGTCGTCGCCGAGCTCGGCCGCGTGCGTGCGGCCCGGCCCCGCGCCGCCTCGGGGCGCGGGCCGGCGGGCGGCGGGGAGCGTGGCCGCCGCCGCGGGGAGCCCGGCGACGATCTCGCGGCAGGCGTCGATCAGGACAACCAGGTAGCCGCCGTCGTCGCAACGGCTATGTAGCGCGTACCACTCGCGCCCGGCGCCCTCGGGTCCGCGACGTGCCATAGCGGTCTCCGCGCCGCCGCCACCACCGGCTTCGCCATCCGGCGCCAGCGCCGCGACCAGCGCCCCGTGCAGGCGGAGCCCGTTCGCGAGCGGGTCGTCCGCCGGCTGCTCTCCCAGCGTGTCCAGGTAGTCGACCGCGACCTGGAATGCCGTCATCGCCTCGACTGCCTGCCGCCGCCGGCGCCGCGGGGCGAGGATCCCGAATACCGCCGTCGCCTCGGCATTGAGGCCCTTCTCGCGCACAGAAAAGAGCGCCTGCTCGCGCAGAACGGGGTCCGGGATCGTCTCGGCGACTCGCTCCCAACCCCGCAGTCCCTCCCGCACCACGGGCACGACGGTGGCTCGGTAGGCGGCGAGGGCGCGGACAACTTCGATCCCGTCTCGCACCGTGGCAGCCGACACGGCCTTGACCCTAGCTACCATCCGCCGGTCCGGATGGAAACGATCACTTCCGAACAGCCGACCGTGCCACCGGCCGACCCAGCCAAGGGGACCGCGAACGACCCTGTCGTGCCGCGGCGCTCGCCCTTGCGCGCGGCGATCAAGACCGGCCGCCCCAAGGAGTGGATCAAAAACGTCTTCGTGTTCGCCGGGCTGCTCTTCTCCGGCAAGTTCAACCAGTCGCACGAGGTCATCGAGGCGGTCATCACCTTCGTCTCGTTCTGCCTGATCTCCAGCGCCGGCTACTTCGTCAACGACCTGATCGACGTCGAGCTCGACCGCAAGCACCCGAAGAAGCGCTTCCGGCCGCTCGCCGCCGGCGAGCTCTCCGAGGGCGCCGCCAAGGTGATCGCTCCCGTCGTCGCCATCGTCGCCATCGCGATCGCTTTCGCCTTCGTCAATTGGGAGGTCGGCCTGATGGTGGTCGGCTACGGGATCGCCCAGATGGCCTACAGCCTCGGCCTCAAGCAGATCGTGATCGTCGACGTGATGACCCTGGCTGGGCTCTTCATCCTCCGCGTTGCCGCCGGCGCCAGCGCCGTCGACGCTCACGCCTCAGAGTGGCTGATCCTCTGCACCGGCATGCTCGCCGCCTTCCTCGGCTTCACCAAGCGCCGCCAGGAGGCGGTCTCCGAGCTGCACGAGGGGACCTCGACCCGGCCGGTCCTCGAGCACTACTCGCTGCCTTTCCTCGATCAGATGGTCTCCCTGGTCACCACCGGCACCGTGATCAGCTACGCGATCTACACGGTCAACTCGCCGCTGATCGGCAGCCAGATGATGCTGACGATCCCGCCCGTGATCTACGGGATCTTCCGCTACCTCTACCTGATCTACGACCGCTCCGACGACCGCTCGATGGCCCAGATCGTCGCCGGCGACCGCGGCATCCAGGCAGCCGGCGCCGCCTACGCGGTCATCGCCTTCCTGCTCCTCTACGTCTTCAACTAGGCGCCGGGTGGAGGGCTCAGACGAGCCCCTCCTCGACGCCTTCCATCAGGTAGAAGCGGGCGCGGCCGATCTCCTCCTCGTCGACGTGGACGACGGCGGCGTGGGGGCCGGCGGCGGCGAAGGTGGCGGAGGCGCCGATCGACATCACCAGGCGCTGCTCCTGGCCGGTCGGCATCCCTGGCGGGCGACCGGTCTCGAAGCTGGCGGCGAGGCCCTCGCCGAGCTCGACCCCGTCGGGGTCCTGGATGCCGACCCGCAGCTCGTGGGTGGCGTTGGTCTCGTGCCAGCCGACGTCGATGCCGAGGGCGATGTGGAAGGCCCACTCGTGGGGCAGCTCCGGCAGGCGCAGCACGTTCCAGCCGCCGCCGGTCATGTAGAGCTTGCCGTTGACCGCCTCGGCGTGATCGGCGAGCAGCAGGAAGCCGACGTTCACTGGCTCTCGTCGTCGTAGGGGACGACGGGCAGGTCGGAGATCAGCTCGACCTTGCCGCCGCGGTGGAACTGCAGGTCGACCGTCTCGTTCTTGCGGTAGGTCCCCCAGAGCCCCAGGTACATCGCCAGCCAGCGGCTGGTGCCGATCTTCTCCTTGACGATCGGCCGGGTGAAGATGACCTCGCCGCCCTCGATCTCGTAGTCGGCGCCCTGGCTCTGCTCGACCCCGTTGATGAAGACGGTGAACGGGGGTTCGGCCCCGGCCGGCAGCCTCACCCGCTCGCCGGCGGCGTAGCTGCCTTTGGGGATCTCGGTTCCGGAGTCGCTCATCGTTCCTGCTTCCGCAGAGTCTCGCGCACCAGCTCGAACGGCGTCTCGTCCCGGCTCGGCTCCAGCTCCTCGCGCTTGACCGCGCCGTGGAACGGCACGAAGGTCCCGTCCCCGCGCACGTCGATCCCCGCCACCGGCTTGCGCAGCCGCCCCTTCCCGGCCAGTTGCAGCCGTCCCACGACCTGCTGCTCGGGCGTGAAGGTGCGCAGCACGTTCGCCGTCTTCGGCGGGCCCTGCGAGCGGATTCCCTTGGCCCGCTCACGCATGACCTCAACCGCCTCGTCGAGGTCGTCGAAGCCGAAATGAGAGACCTCGGCGCCCTTACGGACGGTCAATTTCCAACGGGGTCGGGCCACGCCTGGAGCCTAAGCTAGCCGTCCAGCCGGCCCGCGGTCCGCGCCAGGATCGCCCGCACGTAACCGGCTTCCCTGGCGACCTGCCAGTGCGTGAAGCGGAGCTGGGTGAGCCCCGCGGCGGTGTGCGTCTGGTCCCGCACCCGGTCCCGGTTCTGCGCGGAGGGCGTGCGGTGGTACTGCAGCCCGTCCGTCTCGACAACGAGGCCGAGTCGCGGCCAGTAGAAGTCGACCTCGACCCCGTTGACCCACTCTTTCGTCAGTTCGACCGGGAAGCCGGCCGCCGCGGCGATCGGCCGGAAGAGCCGTTCCAGCTCGTCGTCGGAGAGCCGGAACGTCCGCTTGTCGAGCAGCGCCGCGAGCCGCTTCACCCCAGGTTCCCCGGCGCGCTCGCTGAGCGCCGCCCGTAGCGCCTCGGGATCGATCAGGTCGTGCTTGTCCGCCTCGTTGACGGCTCGCTCCAGCCGCCCGTCCGGCAGTTCGGTCGCCAGGTCGACCAGCGTCTGCACCACCGATGTGACCGGAATCCCGCGCCGCTCGGTGACGTCCGCGGAGCGCAGCGTGGGGCGGCTGCGCGCCCTCAATCCCGAGCGCCGGTGCGCTGAGAGGCGACGCACACTGACGTCGACCCGCCCCGCCGGCTCCGTGCCGATTTTCCAAAGCGCCGCCGCGCTGCGATGACTCAGCGCCGCCCGGTCTCCGCAGGCGAGGACCGCCGCCATCCAACGCTGCTCGGGTGTCCCCCGCGGCGGTCCGACCGAGTAGACGCCGCGCGCCATCCGTCGCAATTGTCCGGTCCCGAGCCGGTGTTCGATCGCGGCCGAGCTGAATCCCAGCGCGAGCAGCTGCGACCGGGCAACCACTTGGTGCTGCTCGCCCGCCAGCCGCCGCGCCGCCCTGCTCCGCGACGCGATTGCATCTGTCCCGCCCCGCCCTGTGGAGTTTTTCCGTGCCATGGCATGGAAAAAGTCCACAGGGCTCCGCGATTGCCCCCCGTCTCGCCGACGGAGCTCGCGATTTGGGCGGAAGAAAGGGAACTAGGCGCCGCGGCGGGGACGCTTGGGGCGACGGGCGGGGGGCCGACGATTTTCTCGGGGCCGTCGCGGTCGTCGATCGAGACGTACTGG
>CBIHMQ010000107.1:0-6915 GCA_966211075.1 uncultured bacterium | reverse complement strand
CAGAGGACCCGACGCCCACCCCCGCTCCCGAGCCGAGCCAGACGCCGCCGACGCCGTTGCCCGGTGTCGAGGAGGCGTTCGAGGAAATCGACGTCGCCGAGCCGCTGGTCGGGATCATCATGGGCTCGAAGAACGACAAGCCGAAGATGCAGCCGGCCGGGGCCGCCCTGCAGGACGCCGGCATCCGCTACGAGGTGCGGGTGATGAGCGCCCACCGCGATCCGGAGCTGGTCCGCGAGTACTGCATGAACGCGCGGTTGCGCGGCCTCAAGGTGATCATCGCCGGGGCCGGGATGTCGGCGGCGCTGCCTGGGGTCGCCGCCGCCCACACGGACCTGCCGGTGATCGGCGTGCCGATCCTCGGCAAGAGCCTCGGCGGCCTCGACGCGCTGCTCTCGGCGGTGCAGATGCCGCCCGGGATCCCGGTCGCGTGCGTGGCGATCGACGGGGCGAAGAACGCCGGCGTGCTCGCCGCGCGGATAATCAACGCGTGATCCCGCGCTACACCCGCCCCGAGATCGGGGCGGTCTGGACCCCGCAGGCGAAGCTCGAGTCCTGGCTCGAGGTCGAGCTGGCGGCGACCGAGGCCTGGGCCGAGGAGGGCGCCGTCCCCCGCGAGGCCGCCGAGGCGGCGCGGGCCAACGCCGCCTTCACGGTCGAGGCGGTCGAAGAGCGCGAGAAGGTGACCGACCACGACGTCGCCGCCTTCGTCGACGTCGTCGCCGCCTCGGTCGGCGAGCACGGGCGCTGGATCCACTACGGGCTGACCTCCTCCGACGTGCTCGACACGGCGCTGGCGCTGCAGCTGCGCCGGGCCGGCGAGATCGTCGTCGCCGGGGCGCGCGCCTACCGCGACGCCCTGGTCGAGCGGGCGCTCGAGCACCGCGACACGCTCTGCGTCGGCCGCACCCACGGCGTCCACGCCGAGCCGACCACCTTCGGGCTGCGCCTGGCCGGGTTCGCCTTCGAGGCCGACCGCAACGTCGCCCGGCTCGAGGACGCCTTCGCCCACCTCGCCTTCGGCAAGCTCTCCGGCGCGGTCGGGACCTACGCCTCGGTGCCGCCGGCGGTCGAGGCGCGGGTGATGGAGCGGCTCGGGCTCGGCCGCGAGGACGTGGCGACGCAGGTGGTGCCGCGCGACCGCCACGCGGTCCTGCTCTCGGCGGTGGCGATCGCCGGCGCCGGCCTGGAGCGCTTCGCGACCGAGGTTCGCGGCCTGCAGAAAACCGAGGTGCGTGAGGTCGAGGAGCCGTTCGGTGCCGGCCAGAAGGGCTCCTCGGCGATGCCGCACAAGCGCAACCCGATCCGCACCGAGCGGATGACCGGCCTGGCCCGGGTGCTGCGCGGCTACGCCCAGGCGGGGCTGGAGAACGTGGCGCTCTGGCACGAGCGCGACATCTCTCACTCCGGCGCCGAGCGGGTGATCCTGCCCGACGCGACGATCCTGCTCGACTACATGCAGCACCTCGGCACCGGTGTCGCGTCCGGGATGACGGTCCACGCCGAGCGGATGCGGGAGAACCTCGGGCTGACCCACGGCGCCCTGTTCAGCCAGCGGGCGCTGACCGCGCTGGTCGAGTCCGGGATGACCCGCGACGACGCCTACCGGGTCGTCCAGGAGAACGCGCAGCGCGCCTGGGACACGCGGACCGAGTTCCGCGACCTGCTCGCCGAGGCGGCGCCGGACCTCGACCTCGACGCGGTCTTCGACTACGGCGCCTACCTGACCCACCTGCCGGAGATCTTCGCGCGGGTCGAAGCGCTGAGGGCCTGAGGCGGGGATGGAGCAGCACGAGGCCGACGTCGCGGTTGTGGGCGCCGGCCTCGCCGGGCTCGTGGCGGCGCGCCGGCTCGCCGCCGCCGGGCTGCGGCCGGTGGTGCTGGAGGCGCGCGAGCGGGTCGGCGGCCGGCTGCTCAACGAGGAGATCGGCGACGGCAAGGTGGTCGAGGTCGGCGGCCAGTGGATCGGCCCGACCCAGGAGCGGATCGCCGCCCTCGCCGCCGAGCTGGGCGTCGCCACCTTCCCGACCCACGACGAGGGCCGGCACCTGCTCGAGATCGGCGGCCGGGTCGCCTCCTACGCCGGGCCGATCACCGCCGCCAGCGTCGGCCTGGTCCGCGACCTCTCGCGAGCGATCTCGCCGCTGGCGCTGGCGGACTTCGAACAGGCGCGGGCGCGGCTCGACAGGATGGCCCGCGAGGTGCCGCTGGAGGAACCCTGGCTGGCGCCGCGGGCGCCGGAGTGGGACGGCGAGACCTTCGCCACCTGGGTGAAGCGCAACACCCGCACCGCCGCCGCCCGTACCCTCTTCGAACTTGCCACCGAGGCGGTCTGGGCCGCCGAGCCCAGCGACGTCTCGCTGCTGCACGTCCTCTTCTACACCCGCTCCGGCAGCGGCTTCAACTCCCTGGTCGGCACCGACGGCGGCGCCCAGCAGGACCGCTTCCACGGCGGCTCGCAGCGAATCACCGAGCTGCTCGCGGAGCAGCTCGGTGAGGGAACGGTGCGTTTGGGAGCACCGGTGCGCTCGATATCCCAGAGTGGGAGGGACTGACCGCGTCGGTGGCGCACTTTCCTCCCGCACGGGAGGGAACAAAGTGCGCCACCGAGCTCACGGTCCACGCTCGCCGCGCGATCGTCGCGGTGCCGCCGACGCTGGCGGGGCGGATCGCTTACGACCCGCCGCTGCCGGGGATGCGGGACCAGCTGACGCAGCGGATGCCGCAGGGGACGGTGATCAAGACGATGGCGATCTACGAGCGGCCGTTCTGGCGCGAGGAGGGCTTCTCGGGGCAGGCGGTCGCCGAGCGCGGGCCGGCGCGGGTGACCTTCGACAACTCGCCGCCGGACGGCTCGCCGGGGGTGCTGCTCGGCTTCCTCGAGGGGCGGCTGGCGCGGCAGTGGGGAGCGCGGGACGCGGCCGAGCGGCGCGAGGCGATCCTCGCCGGCCACGCCCGCCTGTTCGGCGAGCGGGCGGCGCGCCCGGAGCGCTTCGTCGAGCGGGTCTGGGCCGAGGAGGAGTGGACGCGCGGCTGCTACGGCTGCCTGATGACCACCGGCGGCTGGACCGAATACGGCCGCGCCCTGCGCCGCCCGGTCGGCCGCATCCACTGGGCGGGCGCCGAGACCGCCACGATCTGGAACGGCTACATGGACGGCGCCGTCCAGTCCGGCGAACGCGCAGCGGCTGAGATTCTCGCCGCGGACTAGCGCCGGGGCGCTGAGGCTGGACGGGTCGGGCGGCCGCGGGTAGGCTGCGCGCGTGGTTCTCTACACCTGCGGGACGAAGAAGATGGGGCCGGGCTTCGCGCATCCCTGCGCCAAAGCCGGCAAGGCGCTCGACGCGGCCGGCTACGAGTACGAGCTGAAGACGGTCGGCGGCTACCGGATGATGCCCTGGACCTGGGGCACCCGCGAGGAGGACCGGGCCGAGATCAAGAAGTTGAGCGGCACCAACGAGGTGCCGATCCTCGTGCTCGACGACGGCGAGGTCGTCTCCGGCTCCGGCGCGATCGCCCGCTGGGCCAAGGAGCACCCGGCGCAGCGTGCCGGCTGAGGCCGCCCGCGCCCGCACCGCCACGCCCGCCGACGCGCCGGTCGTCGCCCGCCTCCTCCACGACTTCAACGCCGAGTTCGACGTCCCGACCCCGCCCGCCGAGGAGCTGGCGCCGCGCCTGGCGGAGCTGATCGAGGCCGGCGCCGCGACGGTGCTGCTGGTTGGCGAGAAGCTGGGCGTCGCGGTGCTGCGGCTGCGCGAGTCCCTCTGGTCGCGCGGGCGAGTCGCCTACCTGGAGGAGCTCTACGTGGTCCCGGACCGGCGCGGCGAGGGGCTCGGTCGGATGCTCCTGGAGGCGACGATCGCCGCGGCCCGCGAGGCCGGCTGCGAGTGGGTCGAGCTGGGCACCAGCACCGGCGACGTCGCCGCCCGCGGCCTGTATGAGAGCGCCGGCTTCACCAACCTCGAAGACGGCGAGACGATGCTCTTCTACGAGTTGGAGCTCTGAGCGCCGCTCAGATTGCGACCGGCTCGGGCGCGCCCGCCGGGCGCCGGTCGGCGACGACGACCGGGGTGCCGCGCTTCGGCGAGAAGGTGATGTTGCGGCGGCCGACCGTTTCCGGGCGCGGCGAGGCGGCGCGGAGGTCGCAGCGGGTCAGCACCTCGCGGAGCACGATCCGCATCTCGAACTCGGCGAAGGCGGCGCCGATGCAGCGGCGGATGCCGCCGCCGAAGGGGACCCAGGCGTAGGTGTCGGGACCCTCGTCGAGGAAGCGCTCGGGCCGGAAGGCGAACGGTTCCGGATAGCTCTCGGCGCGGGTGTGGGCGAGCCAGATCGCCGGCGTCACGTTGGTCCCGGGCGGCAGCACCAGGTCGCCGACCGCCAGCTCGGCGGCGAGGACGCGGCCGGCGATCGGGATCACCGGGCGCAGCCGCAGCGACTCGGAGATCGTCGCCCGCAGGTAGTCCTCCTCGCCGGCGGCGAGCGAGTCGCGCAGGCGGTCCAGGGCCGGCTGGTTGCGGAGCAGCAGGTCGAAGGTCCAGGCGAGCGCCGTCGCGGTCGTCTCGTGGCCGGCCAACAGCAGCGTCATCAGCTGGTCGCGCAGCTCGGTGTCGCTCATCTCCTCGCCGTCCTCGAAACGCGCCTGGATCAGCATCGAGAGGATGTCGTCGCGCTCGTCGAGGTCGGGCAGGCGGCGGTGCTCGGCGATCTCGGCGTAGAGCAGCTCGTCGACGGCGCGCAGCTGTCCCTCGAAGCGGGCCCAGGCGCCGCGACCGCCGAGGCGGCGGGTGGCGAGGGACAGCAGCTGGGCTCCGGGCGAGGCGGTTTCGGAGAGCACCGTCGCCAGCATCGAGCGCAGCTTGTCGAGGCGCGGCCCTTCGGCGACGCCGAAGACGGCGCGGAGGATCACCTCCAAGGTCACCGCCTGCATCCGCTCGTGGATCGGGAACTCGGCGCCGAGCGGCCAGGAGTCGATCTCGGCCCCGATCGCCTCGCCGACCACCTCCTGGTAGGAGAGCATCCGCTCGCCGTGGAAGGGCGGCAGCATCAGCCGGCGGCGGGCGAGGTGTTCGGCGCCTTCCTGGATCAACAGCGAGCGGGAGCCGACGATCGGCTCGAGGATGATGTTGCGGCCCGGGGGCAGCTCGTTGGCGCGCTCCGCGTAGAGGGCCTTGATCGCGGCCGGGTCGGAGATCATCACCATCGGCGTCTCGAAGCCGAGGAAGGTGAGGCTGAAGGCGTCGCCGTAGCGGCGCCGGCACTCGTCCATGAAGGCGAGCGGCCGGAAGCTCCAGCGCAGCGTCTGGACCAGCGCCGAGCTCTTCGGTGCGGGCGGCAGCATCGGCCAAAGGGTCCCAGACGTGGCGCGACCGTCTGTTGGGGTCCGCTTAACCGCGCCGGCGGGGTCTGCCGCCGCCGCGAGTAGCTAGCATCGGCGCGGTGACGTCGGTGGCCGAGCTGAAGCTCCTCTCCTCGGGGAAGGTGCGCGAGATCTACGAGTGGGAGGACGACCTGCTGATGGTCGCCTCCGACCGGGTCTCCACCTACGACGTGGTGATGCCGACGCCGATCCCCGACAAGGGCAAGGTCCTCAACCGGATGTCCGAATTCTGGTTCGAGCTGACCGGCGACATCGTCCCCAACCACTTCCTCTCCGACGACGTTCCCGAGGAGGTCGCCGAACGGGCGATGCGGGTGCGGCGACTGCGGATGTACCCGGTCGAGTGCGTGGTTCGCGGCTACCTCTCCGGTTCCGGCTGGAAGGAATACCGCGAGGGCGGCGCCGTCTGCGGGATCGAGCTGCCCGCCGGGCTGGTCGAGTCCGACCAGCTGCCGGAGCCGATCTTCACGCCGGCCACCAAGGCCGAGATCGGCGACCACGACGAGAACGTCGACTTCGACCGCGCCGCCGAGATCGTCGGCGACCGCGGCCTGATGGAGGAGCTGCGCCGCATCTCCATCGCGGTCTACGAGCGCGGCGCCGAGCACGCGGCCGAGCGCGGGATCATCCTCGCCGACACCAAGTTCGAGTTCGGCAGCCACGCCGGCGCCGAGATCGTCCTCGGCGACGAGGTGCTGACCCCGGACTCCTCGCGCTTCTGGCCGGCCGACAGCTACGAGCCCGGCAAGACTCCCCCCTCCTTCGACAAGCAGTACGTGCGCGATTGGGCCACCGCCCAGGGCTGGGACAAGAAGGCGCCCGGCCCGGAGCTGCCGCCCGACGTGGTCGAGCAGACGCGGGCCAAATACGTCGAGGCCTACGAGCGGGTCACGGAGCGGTCTTTCTGATGGCGCGGGCGCGGGTGCTGATCCGGCCCAAGGAGGGGATCCTCGACCCCCAGGGCAAGGCGGTCGAGCGGGCGCTGCCGGCGCTCGGCTTCGAGGGGATCGAGCAGGTGCGGGTCGGCCGCATGGTCGAGCTCGAGGCCGAGGACACCGAGCGGCTCGGCGAGCTCTGCGAGAAGCTGCTCGCCAATCCCCTGATCGAGGACTACGAGATCCAGCCCCTGTGATCTGGGGCGTGCTCCAGTTCCCCGGTTCATGCGACGAGCGGGACGCCCTGCACGCCTGCTCGCTGCTCGGCGAGGCGCGGCTGGTCTGGCACGAAGAGCGCGACCTCGACGACATCGACGCGGTCGTCGTCCCCGGCGGCTTCTCCTACGGCGACTACCTGCGGGCGGGCGCGGTGGCGCGCTTCGCCCCGGCGATGGAAGCGGTCGGCGAGATGGCCCGCGGCGGCGCCCCCGTGCTCGGAATCTGCAACGGCTTCCAGGTCCTCTGCGAGGCCGGCCTGCTCCCAGGAGCGCTCCTCGTCAACGAGAGCCTCCGCTTCACCTTCCGCCAGGTCGAGCTGATCGAGCAACCGAGTGGGCACATTAACAATGCCGAGCCAGGTCAATATCCCACACGACAGTC
>CBIHMQ010000106.1:0-7163 GCA_966211075.1 uncultured bacterium | reverse complement strand
GGGTCGGGGCGACACGGTGGGGTTCATGCTCACGAACCGGCCCGCGTTCTTTCTGTGCGATTGCGCGGCGATGCATCTGGGGGCGACCTGCTTCTCGGTTTACAACACGTCCTCGCCGGAGCAGGTGGAGTACGTGGTTGGGGATGCGGCCAACTCGGTGATCGTTACGGAGCAGGCGTTTTTGGAGACGGTGCTGGAGGCGCGCGAGCGAGTCCCGACCCTGGAGCACGTGGTGGTGGTCGACGGGGAGGCGCCGGAGGGGACGATCTCGCTCGATGAGCTGGAGGCGATGGGGGACCCGGACTTCGACTTCGAGGCGGCCTGGCGGGCGGTCGAGCCGGAGGACGTGCTCTGCCTGATCTACACGTCGGGGACCACCGGGCCGCCGAAGGGGGTGCAGCTGACCCACGCCAACATGCTCGCCGAGTGGAACGCCTACGACCTGGTCTTCGCGGTGAAGCCGGGCGGGCGGACGATCTCCTTCCTGCCCAGCGCCCATGTCGCCGACCGCTGGGCGCAGCTCTACGCGCAGATGGTCTACGGCGCCTGCGTCCACTGCTGCCCCGACCCGCGGCAGATGGTCGCCTACTCGATCGAGGTGCGGCCGACCGTCTGGGGCGGGGTGCCGCGGATCTGGGAAAAACTGAAGACCGCCCTGGAAGCGGCGATGGAGGGCGAGGCCGACGAGCGGAAACGCGCCGCCACCGAGTCGGCGATGGAGGTCGGCCGCCGCTACGTCGCCGCCTACATGGCCGGCGAGGTCCCCGCCGAGCTGCGGGCGGAATGGGAGAAAGCCGACGAGGCGGTCTTCTCGAAAGTGCGGGGCCTGCTCGGTCTCGACGAGGTCGAACACTTCGCGGTCGGGGCGGCGCCGACCCCGCCGGAGGTGATCGAGTTCTTCCTGGCGATGGGGATCGAGATCTGCGAGCTGTGGGGGATGTCGGAGACTTCCTCGGCGGCGACCCTGAACCCGCCCGGGGCGGTCCGGGTCGGGACCGTCGGCAAGCCGCTGCCCGGGGTGGAGATCGAGCTCGCCGAGGACGGCGAGGTCCTCGTCCGCGGGGCGCTGGTGATGAAGGGCTACCGCAACATGCCCGAGAAGACCGCGGAGGCGATCGACACCAACGGCTGGCTGCACAGCGGCGACGTCGGCGAGTACGACGAGGACGGCTACCTGCGGATCGTCGACCGCAAGAAGGAGCTGATCATCAACGCCGCCGGCAAGAACATGTCGCCGGCCGCGATCGAGGCGAAGCTGAAGGCTGCCTCGCCGCTGATCGCCCAGGCGGTCGCCTTCGGGGACCGCCGCCCCTACAACGTCGCCCTGCTGACCCTCGACCTCGAGTACCTGGCGGCGCGCGACGCCAACCACGGCGACGCCGAGATCGTCGCCGAGATCGAGCAGGCGGTCGAGGCCGCCAACGGCCGCCTCTCGCGGGTCGAGCAGATCAAGCGCTTCTGTGTCCTCGAGGGCGAATGGGCGCCCGGCGGCGTCGAGCTGACGCCGACGATGAAGCTGCGGCGACGCCCGATCGAGCGCGCCTACGAGGCCGAGATCGAGGCGCTTTACGCCGAGTAGCCCTGCTCGCGGCGCGGCGCCCGCGCCAAAACCGATAGGCATCGCGGATGGGCGTGCTCATCACCTTCGCGGCGATCGCGATCTCGGTCGGGGTCGGCGTCTGGTCGGAGCGTCGCTGGCCGGAAGGGGCGGCGAACGCCGCCCGCAAGGCGCTGCTGCTGGTGCTCTACGCGCTGTTGCCGCCGGTGATCTTCTTCAACCTGGCGAAGGCGGAGATCGACGCTTCGCACGCGGTCGGGCTGGCGCTGGGACTGGTCGCGGTCGCGCTGTCCTCGCTGCTCGCCTACTGGGTCGCCAGCCGGGTGATGCGGCTGTCGCGGCCGCAGACCGGCGCCGTCGTCTGCGCGGTGCTCAGCGTCAACACCGGTTACCTCGGCTACCCGCTGACCGTGGCCCTGCTGGGGCGCGGGGAGCTCTCCAACGCGGTGCTCTACGACGTCCTGGTCAGCGGGCCCTCGCTGCTGCTCGGGGCCTTCGCGGTCGGCGCCGCCTTTGGGACCAAGGCGGGCGACACGCCGCGCCAGCGCGTCGCCGCATTCTTCACCCGGAACCCGCCGCTCTACGCCGCCCTCGCCGGCCTCCTGGCGCCCGAGGCGCTGGCCCCGCAGGTCCTCGTCGACTTCTCCCAGGCGCTGATCGTGGCGATCCTGCCACTCGGCTTCTTCGCGGTCGGGGCCACCCTCGCCGAGGGGGCCGAGCACGGCGAGCTGCCGCTGCCGCCGCCGTTGACCCGGCCGGTCCTGCTCGCCCTGGTCGCCCGCCTCGCCGTGGTCCCGGTGCTGCTGATGCTGCTGGCGGCGCCGCTGATCGACCTTCCCACCACGTACCGGTTGATGTCGGCGATGCCGACCGGGCTGAACTCGATGGTCGTCTCGCACGCCTACGGTCTCGACAACCGAATCACGGCCGAGGCGATCGCCTGGTCTACCGCGATCGTCGTCCTTGCGGCACTAGGCTCGTTGCTGCTCTGATGCTCCATCACGTCGGGATCGAGATCGCGCCGGCCGAGGTCGAGCGCGCCGCCGAGCTCTTCGAGCTGCTCGGCTTCGCCCGGGTCGAGCCGCCGCCGTCGCTCGCCGGGTTCACCTGGCTCGAGCGCGAGGGCACCCAGGTCCACCTGATGCCGGCCGAGGAGCCGACCGCGGCCACCCGCGGTCACCTCGCCGTCGTCGTCCCGGATCTCGGGGCGGCCGTCGCGCGCCTGCGCGATCACGGCTTCGAGGTCGAGGCCCGGCGCGCCCACTGGGGTGCCGAGCGCGCCAGCGTCATCGCCCCCTGCGGCCACCGGGTCGAGCTGATTGCGGCGCCTCCGGCGCGGCAGGCGTAGTCGCCGCGCGGGGCCGCGTAGAGGAGGCCGAGGCAGGCGCCGATCGCCCGCTGGCCGTAGGCGTTGGGGTGCAGCGACTCGCGGGCCGAGCCCTGGGCGAAGGAGAGCCGGCGGACCCACTCCGCCTGGAGCGGCGAGGGTCCCTCGGGGCCGACCAGCCGGGCACGGCGGTCGCAGAGCTGGTGGCCGTCGAGGGCGTCGCGAAGATCGAGGAACTCGGCCCCCGCGGCCCCCGCGGCGGATCGCATTGCCGCCCCCAGGGAACCCAACGCGGCGCCGTCGGCCCAGTCGGCATCGCCGTTCCAGACCGGGCAGCCGCCCCGCCGGAGCCGGCTCCAGCCCGCCTCCGGGTACCGGAAGTCGCGTCCGGGCGGGAACGGCGACGCGTAGCCGGCGACCACCAGGCGGTACCGGCCCGGCGCGTAGCCGGCCGCCGCCATCGCCCCGCGGACGCCCCGCAGCGCCCGCCGCAGCCCGCGCTCGGCCGCGGGTAGGCGCGCCCGCAGCGCGGCGTCGGCCTCGCCGCGGCAGAGCACCGGGTCCTCCTCGTCGCCGCGGGCCCAGTCGAGCGCGCAGCCGGCGACCAGCTCGCCGAAGCCGACGTCGTTGGCGCCGGCGGTGAGGACCACCATCCGCAGATCGAGGCGGCGAGCGACCGCGGCCAGCTGGTCCGCCTGAGGCGGCTCGCCGAAATGCGACCGCCCGCCGCGCGCGGCGGGCCAGAGGTTCGCCAGTCGCGCCCCCGAGCAGGCCAGGTTGACCCGCTCGCTAACGGCGATCGGGGCGCTCACGATCGGCGCCACGTCGGAGCGGTGGCAGTCGTTCTCCTCGCTCGGCCCGTAGACCCGCGCCGGGTCGTACTCGCAGAGCCAACCGTCGCAACCGAACGCGGCGCGGTCGGTCCCCGAACGTGTCCCCAGCGGTTCTGTCCCGTTGCCCAGCCAGCGCCCGCCCTCGCCGGAGATGAAGCTGTCTCCGAGTGCGACGATCGCCGTCGGCCTTCTCTCGGGGCCCGCTGCCACCGGCTCTGCTTCCCAGGCGGCCGCGACCGCGACCGCGACGGCGACCCCCGTCATCCACCTCATGCCTTCCCCTATCTCGTCAGAGCCGCGTCGCGACCAAGCCGACGGTCGCCGTCGCCGAGACGAAGACCGTAGACAAAAAGCTTCTACGTGTCTCGCCCGGAAGCAAGATCTTCCGCGCCGACTTCCGCGCGGCTTCGTGTCAGACGGCGCGGCTGGCGCGCTTGGAGGCGAAGAGGTCGAGGTCGGCGAAGCCGAGCAGCTCCTCGCCGCTGCTGCCGTCGGCCGGGAACATCGCGAAGCCGGTGGCAGCGGAGACGGGGTGGGACTCGTCGGTCCCGAAGCCGCGGCGGGCGACGCGGCGCCGCAGCCGGGCTGCGACTTCCTCCGCCTCTTCGGCGTCCGCCTCGGGCACGATCACCGCGAACTCGTCGCCTCCCTGGCGGAAGACGGCGCCGCCCTCGAGGTGCCCCTGGCGCTCGTTGACCCGGATCTCGTCCAGCAGCCGGTCTCCCTCGAGGTGCCCCTGGCGCTCGTTGACCCCCTTGAAGCCGTCGAGATCGAGCAGGACGAGGGCGAACTCGCGCGAGTGACGGCGATGGCGGGCGATCTCCTCGGAGAGACGCTCGTGCAGGGCCCGGTAGTTGCCGACGCCGGTCAGCTCGTCGCGGCGGGCCAGGTCCCAGAGCGCTTCGTGGCTGGAGCGCAGGCGGCGGGCCAGGACGATCACCCCGATCGCGATGACGACGAGGCAAATCGCCTCCAGCGCCGCCAACAGCAGCTTCTGCCGCTGCGAGAAGGTGCCGAGGATCAACGGCAGCACCAGTCCGGCGACGATCGCCGCCAGGGCCGCGACGAGCACGCCCGGCCCGACGGTGCGTCGGGCGGGTGGCAGGGGCGCTGGGTTGCGATCCATCATTAAAAGTAGGTAAGAAACCTATTCCTCGCGGAGGATATGGGGGTTGACGGGCCGTCTCCGCTCGTTACTACGATGCGCTCGGTGCGCTACCCGGTAGAACACTTCGACGCGGCAGAGCGAGCGCTGCTCGCCCCTCACTTTACGAACCTCGACCGACCCGTCTTTGCCCTGGTCAACCTCCCGGAGACCGTCAAGGGTGCTCTTTTTGCCCGCTATTCCCGGTATTCCGGAACGGTGAGGAGGCTCTACCTCGAGGAGTTCGCGGGCGACGCCTCGGAAGGCGGCCGCCCCTTCGATGCCGAGGAGGGGGCGCGGGCGGCGGGATTGTACGAGCGAGTCTTCGTCGGCTACGGGGACGACTCGATCGCCCAGGTCGGCGGCGCCCACGTCGCCTGCGAGTGGGTCTCCAACATCCTCACCAAGCAGCTGCAGCGCGGCCGCCTCGCCGCTTACCTGGAGCAGTCGACCCGTTACATCCCCTACGACAAGCCGTTGCCGGAAGGTGGCTACCGCTTCTACCGCGACGAGGAGCTCGGGCCCGGCTTCGCCACCGCGATGGACGAGATCTTCGCGATCTACTCGCGTTCCCTGACCGCCGTTGAGGCTTGGGCGGCCGAGCGCTGGCCGCGCGGAGAGGCGGAGCCGGAGGGCGCCTGGCAGCGCTCGATCCGGGCCAAGGCGCTCGACCTGCTGCGCGGGTTGCTGCCGGCGGCGACTCTCAGTCACGTCGGTATCTACGCCTCCGGCCAGGCCTACGAGCAGCTGATCCTGCGCCTGCTCGCCTCGCCGCTGCCGGAGGCGCGCGGGTACGGCGGCATGATCCTCCGCGAGCTGCAGCAGGTGATGCCGAGCTTCGTCTCCCGGGTCGAGCGGCCTGACCGCGGCGGCGAGTGGGTCACCTACCTGGAGCGGCGCCGCGAGCAGACCGAGCGCTGGGTCTCCCGGCTCGGCCTCGACCGCCGCGCCGAGACGGGGGGCGTTCCCTCGGTCGAGTTGGTCCACGTCGATGGCAACGAAGAGGACCTGCTCGCCTCCTGCCTGTTCGAGTCCTCGAGTGCGCCGGCGACCGAGATCCTCGCCCGCATCGACGTGCTCGACCGCGGGGAGCGGGCCGAGCTGCTGGCAGCGATGGTCGGAGAGCGCGCCAACCGCCGCCACCGGCCCGGCCGCGGCTTCGAGGCGCTCCGCTACCGCGTCGAGATCGTCTCCGACTACGGGGCCGTCCGCGACCTGCAGCGGCACCGGATGCTGACCTGCCAGTGGCAGCGGCTCGGCCCCGACCTCGGCGCCGGCGTCCCCGACGAGGTCAGCGAAGCCGGCGCCGGCGGCGAGTTCGAGCGCGCCCTGGAGATCTCCCGCGCCGAGTATGAGCGGCTCCGCGACGCCGGGCTCGCCGAGCAGGCGCCCTACGCGCTCAGCCTCGCGTATCGGATCCGTTACGTGCTCGATCTCAACGCCCGCGAGGCGATGCACCTGATCGAGCTGCGCTCCGGCCGCGAGGGCCACCCCACCTACCGCGCCGTCGCCCAGGCGATGCACGAGCGGATCGCCGCCATCCACCCCGGGGTCGCCGCCGCGATGAACCACGTCGACACCTCCGCCGAGCCCCGCCTGGAGCGGATCATGAGCGAGATCCGCACCCACCGCAAGCAGGTTCGCGCCGCCGAACAGGCGGAGGCGCCGCCGGGGCTCAACCCGCTCGGCTGAGGAGTGAGAGGCGGCGCGCCCGGTCCGCTAGCCGGACAGGCCCATGCGCAGCGCACCCGCGGCCTCGTGCATCGCCGCCCGTGAGGTCCGGCTGACCGGGGTCAGGTTGGCGAAGCTGTGGACGAGGCCGGGATGGCGGCGCAGCGCCACCTCGACGCCGGCCTCGCGCATCCGCAGCGCGTAGGCCTCGCCCTCGTCGCGCAGCGGGTCGAAGCCGGCGGTGGTCACGTAGGCGGGCGGCAGGTTGCGCAGGTCGGGCGCTTTGAAGACGGAGATGCGGGGGTCGTCGGCGTCGGTGCCGGGCGGCAGGTAGGCCGCCTCGAACAGCTCCATGTCGGCCCTGGTCAGGAAGAACCCCTCGGCGTATACGTGGCGCGAGCGCGGCGTCTCGGCGGAGTCGGTGACCGGGTAGATCAGCAGCTGCATCGCCGGCTTGGCACCGCCGCCTTCGCGAGCCAAGATGCTGACCACGGCGGAGAGGTTGCCGCCGGCGCTGTCGCCGCCGACCGCGATCCGGCTCGGGTCGGCGCCGAGCGACTCGGCGTTGGCGGCCGCCCAGGCGAAGGCCGCCCAGGCGTCTTCGACGGGGGCGGGGAAGGGGTGCTCGGG
>CBIHMQ010000105.1:0-7179 GCA_966211075.1 uncultured bacterium | reverse complement strand
CACCCGCATCGCGACCCCCTCAGGCCCAGTCCGGCTGCGCGCAGGCGACCTCGACGGCGCGGAAGACGGCGCGGGCCTTGTTGACCGACTCGACGTACTCGTAGCTCGGCTTGGCGTCGGCGACGGTGCCGCCGCCGGCCTGGACGTGCAGCTGCCCGTCCTTGCAGACGACGGTGCGGATGTGGATCGCGGTGTCGAGGTCGCCGTCCCAGGCCAGGTAGCCGACGGCGCCGCCGTAGGAGCAGCGCTTGACCTTCTCGAGCTCGTCGATGATCTGCATCGCCCGCACCTTCGGGGCCCCCGAGAGCGTCCCGGCCGGGAGCGCCGAGCGCAGCACGTCCATCGCGGTGACGTCGTCGCGGAGGGTGCCGGAGACCTGGCTGACGATGTGGAGCACGTGCGAGTAGGTCTCGACCACCATCAGCTCGTCGACGTTGACGCTGCCGTACTCGCAGACGCGGCCGAGGTCGTTGCGGCCGAGGTCGACCAGCATCACGTGCTCGGCCCGCTCCTTGGGATCGCGGACCAGCTTCTCGGCGAGGCGGCGGTCCTCGTCCTCGCTGCCGCCGCGCGGGTAGGTGCCGGCGATCGGCCGCGCCTCGACGCGCCGCCCGCTGACCTTGACGAGCGGCTCCGGCGAGGCGCCGGCGATCTGGAAGTCGCCGAACTCGAGGAAGTACATGTAGGGCGAGGGGTTGACGCTGCGCAGGCCGCGGTAGACGGAGAAAGCCTCGACCGGGGCCGGGGCCGAGAAGCGCTGCGAGGGGACGACCTGGAAGGCGTCGCCGGCGTGGACGTACTCGACGATCCGCGCCACCGCCGCTTCGAACTCCTCGCGCTCCATGTTGGAGACGAAGTGCGGCGCCTCGACGACGCCGGCGCCCTCGGCGGCCGGGACCGGGCCGCGCAGCCGCTCGCGCATCGTCGCGATTGTCGCCGCCGCCCGCTCGTAGGCGGCGTCGATGCCGCCCTCGTCATCGGCGAAGGCGCAGGCCAGCAGGGTCAGCTCATGGCGCTGGTGGTCGAAGACGACCAGGGCGTCGGTGACCATCAGGGCCAGGTCGGGAAGGCCCAGCGGGTCCGGGTTGGGCTCGCCGAGCGGCTCGACGGTGCGGACCAGGTCGTAGCCGAAGAAGCCGACGGCGCCGCCGACGAAGGGCGGCAGGTCCTCGACCGGGGCCGGCCGGTAGGCGGCGAGGCGCTCGGCGACCCCCGCGTAGGGGTCGGCGACCGGCTCGGCGCGGCGCGGCGCCGCCCCGATCGGGTCGTCCCCGCCCCACTCGGAGAGCACCCCGTCGCTCCAGCGCAGCAGCGCCCGCGGCCGCAGACCCACGAACGAGTAGCGGCCGACCTGGCCCTGCTCGGCGGACTCGAGCAGGAAGCAGGGCGCTCCCTCGGGCTCGCCGGCGCGCAGCTTCAGGAAGGCCGAGACCGGGGTCTCGCAGTCGTCGACGAGCCGGGCTCGGATCGGCACCACGTTGCCCTCGCGGGCCAGCTCCCGCGCCCGCTCCAGGCTCGGCTCGAGGGTCAGGCCCGAGTCAGCCGCTACGTGCATTCAGCACTTCCATCACCGACGCCTGCGAGACGCCGCGGTAGACGAGCAGCACGCTGAGGTGGTACAGCAGGTCGGCGGCCTCTTCGGCGACCCGTTCGTTGGTCTCTTCGCGGCCGGCGCGGACGACCTCCTCGGCCTCCTCCTCGATCTTCGCTTCGATCAGCTCGCGGTCGTCGAGCAGCTTCACCGTGTAGCTGCCCTCCGGCCGTTCGACGGCGCGGCTGCGCAGGGTCCGCTCCAGCGCCGCGAGCGCTTCGTGCGTGACCGGGAAGGGCTCGCCCGGCGCGGGCGGCGCGTCCTTGCGGTTCGAGGCCGAGCCCAGCACCTCACGGTAGAAGCAGCTGCGTTGGCCGGTGTGGCAGGCGGGCCCGGCCGGGTCGACGAGCGCGACCAGGGAGTCGCCGTCGCAGTCGTAGCGGAGCTGGCGCAGGTGCATGAAGGCCCCGGACGTTTCGCCTTTCCTCCACAGTTCGTCGCGCGAGCGGCTGTGGAAGTGCAGGTCCCCCGTCTCCAGGGTCATTTCCAGCGACTGGGCGCTGACGTAGGCGAGCATCAGGACCTCGCCGGTGGCGAAGTCCTGGACGACGCACGGGGCCAGCCCGCGCTGGTCGAATTCGATTTCGGCAAACACGCGCCCCATCGTAGTGTCACCGCACCGTTACTCGATGCCGAGTCGGTCCAGCAGGCCCTCGTCGCGGCGCCAGTTACGGCGTACGCGCACGGTCAGGTCGAGATGGACGCGGGCGCCCAGCTCCGCTTCCAGCGAGCGCCGGGCGGCGGTGCCGATCTCTTCGATCTTGACGCCGCCGCGACCGATCAGGATCCGCTTCTGGGACTCGGTCTCCACCCAGATCTCGGCGGGGACGTCGACGAGCCCGTCCTCGCGGGGCGCGCCGAGATCCCCGACCGCGACCTCGACCGAGTGCGGGATCTCCTGACGGGTGCGGTTGAGTACCTGCTCGCGGATCAGCTCCGCCAGCAGCAGCTCGCTCGACTGGTCGCTGCGATCCTCGGCCGGATAGAGGTAGGGGCCCTCGGGCAGCAGCTCACCCAGCCGGTCGACCAGGGCCTCCAGCCCCTCGCCGGTCCGGGCGCTGATCGGGAAGATCTCGTCGACGCCCTCGAGCTCCGCCGAGGCGGCCAGCACCGGCACCAGCTCGTTCGGCCCCAGCCGGTCGGCCTTGTTGACGGCGCAGATCACCGGCAGCTTGGCCCCGGCCTCGAGCAGGGTCCTGACGATGAAGCGGTCGCCGGGGCCGACGCCCTCCTCGCCGTTGACCACGACCAGGGCGATGTCGGAGTCGGCCAGCTCGCGCTTCACCCGCAGCTGCATTCGCTCGGTGAGGACGTCGCGGGGGCGCTGCACGCCGGGCAGGTCGACCAGGATCAGCTGCCGTTCCGCTTCGAGATCGGTGGCGACGCCGCGGATCGCCCGCCGGGTCGTCTGCGGCCGCACCGAGGCGATCGCGACGTGCGAGCCGACGATCGCGTTGACCAGGGTCGACTTGCCGGCGTTGGGACGGCCGGCGAGGCCGATGAAGCCGGCGCGGGTCATCGCAGCGAGGCGAGCACGCGCCCCTGCAGGGTCAGCATCTCGCCGTCGTCGATCTCGTGGTCGTAGCCGCAGAGGTGGAGGACGCCGTGCACCGCCGCCTCGGTGACGTCACTGCAGTGCTCGGGACAGATCGCCACGTCGCCGAGCTCGCGCGGACCGGCGACCGGGCCGACGCCGTCGAGCGGGAACGCCAGCACGTCGGTGGGGCTGTCCTTGCCGCGATGCTCGCGGTTGAGCTCGCGGATCCGTTCGGCGTCGACCAGCTCGACGGCGAGGTGGCCGTCGGCGACACCGGCGGTGGCGAGCGCTGCGGCGACGGCCTCGCGCAGGTCTTCGGGAACGTCGGTCAGGTCAGGGCTCAAGAGCGCGGCGTCGGGCCGTGTTCGCTGCGTGCCGCCGCATCGCGGCCACCGTGGGCGTCGTAGGCGGCGACGATCCGCTGCACCAGCTTGTGGCGAACGACGTCCTCGCCGCCGAACTCGACGAAGGAGATGTCCTTGACCTCGTCGAGGATGTCGCGGACCGCGATCAGGCCGGAGCGCTGGTCGGTGGGCAGGTCGATCTGGGTGACGTCGCCGGTGACGACCATCCGCGAGTTGAAGCCCAGCCGGGTCAGGAACATCTTCATCTGCTCGGGGCTGGTGTTCTGGGCCTCGTCGAGGATCACGAAGGAGTCGTTCAAGGTCCGGCCGCGCATGAAGGCGAGCGGCGCCACCTCGATCACGTCCCGCTCGAAGTAGCCGTTGACGCGGTCGGGGTCGATCATGTCGTAGAGGGCGTCGAAGAGCGGCCGCAGGTACGGGTCGACCTTGGCCTGGATGTCGCCGGGCAGGAAGCCGAGCCGCTCGCCGGCCTCGACGGCGGGCCGGGTGAGGATGATCCGCTGCACTTTGCGTTCGGTCAGCGCCGCCGCCGCCATCGCCACCGCCAGGAAGGTCTTGCCGGTGCCGGCCGGGCCGATCCCGAAGGTGATCGTGTTGCGGCGGATCGAGTCGACGTAGCGCTTCTGGTTGAGCGTCTTCGGCGCCACCTTGGTGTTGCGGTGCCGCCAGACGACGTCGTCGAGGATCTCGGCCGGGCTCTCGTCGGCGTCGAGGGCGCCGCTGACCGCCACCTCGTGCCCCTGCTCGATCAGCTCGACCAGCTCGTCGACCACGGTGGCCGCGGTCTGCACGTCGGTCGAATCGCCGTCGAGGGTGAGGACGTTGCCACGCAGGTGCAGGTCGCAATCGAGCCGTTCGCGCAGCGCCCGCAGGACCGTGTCCTCGGAGCCGGCCAGCTCGGCGGCGACGGTGTTGTCGAGGGTCAGCTGCCTACGAGCCAAGGCTCAGGCACCCAGCTTCGCCCGCACCGCGGCGCTGACCCGCTTGCCGTCGGCGCGACCGCCGAGCTTCGGCATCAGCGCCGACATCACCTGGCCCATCTGCCGCTGCTCGCTGGCGCCGGTCTCGGCGACCGCGTCCTCGACCAGCCGCGCCAGCTCCTCGTCGGAGAGCTGCTGGGGCAGGTAGCTCTCGATCAGCTCCGCCTCGAAGCGCTCGGCGGCGGCCTGCTCGGCGCGACCGGCGCCCTCGTAGGCCTCGGCCGCCTCGACCCGCTTCTTGCGCTCGCGCTGCAGCACCGCGACCTCATCGCCCTTGCCCAGCTTCGCGTCCTGCTGGAGCACGTCGACGATTAGGCGCAGCGCGCCCGCCCGCTCGCGGTCGCGCGCTTTCAGCGCTTCGCGCGCGTCGCTCTGCACCTGCTCCAGGACACTCATGCGGCTAAGGGTAAAGGGCGGCGTCAGGCGTTACGGCGAGGCCCTTGGAGACGAGGTCGCGAACGTCGATGCTGACCAGCGTCCAGCCGTTGCGGCGGGCGGCGGCGACGTAGGCGGCGTCGTAGGCCGTCAGGCCGTGCTCGGCGGTAAGGCGCAGCGCGCCCACGAGGAGATCGACGTCGACCGTAGCCAGGCTGTGCCGGCATCTGGTCAGGAGGAGTCGCGCGATCCGGTCCGCGTCCTCGATCCGGCCCTTCTTCGCCCCGACGACGTTGGCGATCTCGTACAAGGTCAGGTCGAGAGCGGCAAGCGGCGTCGCCGGCGCGCGAACGAGGGCACGGGCGGTGTCGTGGTGCGGGTTCTCGGGTTCGCCGAGGGCGACCCAGACGCCGGCATCGAGCAAGAGCATCTAGTGCGATTCCCGGTCTTCGCGAATCAGTTGAGCGATGTCGACCCCGAGTTCGAGGGGCCCGATTTCATCGAGAAGGCGCTCAATCTCGTCGCGATCGCGGCGCTCGGCCATCTCCAGCTCCCGCTCGGCGAGCTGCTGCAGGAAGCCGCTGCGGGTCTCGCCGACCTCGCCGGCGCGAGCGTCGAGGCGCTTCAGGAGGGCGTCGGGGATGGAGATCATTACCTTGGCCACGGGGCGAGTATAGATGGTATTGCCGGCGGTCAGAACTGGCATGGCCGGGATGCTGACGGAGGCCGGCGCACGCGTGGTGCGCACGGTGTGCCAACTTTGAAAATCCTTCGGGCCGAATCAGTGCCGGACGGGGATCTCGACCCGCTCGACGTCGCCCAGGGGCATCTGCAAAAAGCGGGTGCCGACCTCGCGGAAGGTGGCGGGCTCACCGGTGCAGAGGAAGCGGTAGTCGCCCTCCTCACGGCGCTGTTGGGCGATGCCGGCGCGCTCCAGAGTGCGCTGGACGGCGGCGGCGACGGCGTGGCCGCCGCTGACCAGGCGGACGTCGCGACCGAGGATCCGCTGCAGCATCGGGGCCACCAACGGGTAGTGCGTGCAGCCGAGGATCAAGGTGTCGACTGCGGCCGTCCGCAGCGGCGCGCAGTAGGTGCGGGCCATCGTCACGGCGCTCTCGTCGAAGAGCGAGCCGTTCTGGATGAAGGGGGCCAGGTCGGGCGCCTCGACCTCGGTCACCTCGAGGGCCCGGCCCTGGGCTTCGAGGGCATGGCGGTAGGCGCCGCTCTCGACGGTGTTCGGGGTGGCCAGGACCCCCACCCTGCCGCTGTCGGTGATCGCCGCCGCGATCTCCGCCTGTGGCGCCACCACCGGGACGACCTCGATCCCATGCGCGGCGCCGACCTCGCGGGCGACGTCCTCGCCGATCGAGGTGGCGGTGTTGCAGGCGATCACCAGCAGCTTGGCGCCGCGCCGCGCCAGCAGCTCGGCGATCCCGGCGATCCGCTCGCGCAGGAGCCCCGGGTCGCGCGTCCCGTAGGGGAACCACTCGGTGTCGCCGAGGTAGACGAAGTCCTCCTGCGGCAGCGAGACCAGGCACTCGTGCAGAACCGTGAGGCCGCCGACGCCGGAGTCGAACATCGCCACCGGCAGCGCTGCGTCTTGACCGGGCAAAGCGGTGGCGCCGGCCGTCAGCGGGAACGGCTCATAGGAACGGCTTGTAAGACATGAAGAAGATCGTCACGACGACGATCAGGCCAGCGATGCCGCCGACCTGGCCGATCCGCTGCGAAAGCGCTTCGAACTCGGGGCTGAGGGCGTCGCCCGCCTTGAGGTCGCGCTCGGCGATCTCCTTGGCTTTGCGGACCTGAGGCTGGAAGAAGGCGTGCTGGAGGCCGAAGAGGACGATGATCGCCAGGAAGCCGATGCTGACGAAGACGTCGCTGGTCTCCCAGGCGTCGTCACTGGCGACCAGCAGGTAGATGCCGGCGATCAGCAGCACGATCATCCCCGGGTTGACCAGATAGCGGTCGCAGCGCTGGATCCCGGTCAGGATCGCCGGCGTCGCCCGCGGATGCTGGGGGGCCAACGAGGCGAACAGGGCGTAGCCGAAGGTGGGGCCGAAAGCTAGGACGACCGCGAGGATGTGCAGGAACAGCGCGATCTTGTAGTCGGCGCTGACGATCGAGGCGAGCGGCATCGGCGGAAACTCTATCCGTCAGGGGCGACGCAGCAACAGGGCGGCCCAGTCTCCGTCGATGCGGCGGTCGGTCTCGACGAAGTTCGTTGCGGCGAACGTGCTCGAGACGTCATCGAGCTCGTGCGGGAGGAGACCCGAGCAGATGAGCGTGGTTGGGAGTCGGGTGGGGTCTCGTCGAGCAACAGCGGGGAGG
>CBIHMQ010000104.1:0-7183 GCA_966211075.1 uncultured bacterium | reverse complement strand
ATCCCGGTCAAGACCCGCCACAACGAGGTGGCGCCGGCCCAGTACGAGATCGCGCCGATCTTCGAGAGCTCCAACGTCGGCTCCGACCACCAGCAGCTGCTGATGCAGGTGCTGGAGAACGTCGCCCGCCGCTACGGCCTCGTCTGCCTCCTGCACGAGAAGCCGTTCGCCGGCGTCAACGGCTCCGGCAAGCACAACAACTGGTCGATGGCGACCGACGGCGGCTCCAACCTGCTCGACCCGGGCGACACGCCCTCGGAGAACATCCACTTCCTGTTCTTCTGCGCGGCCGTGATCCAGGCCGTCAACAAGCACCAGGGACTGCTGCGAGCCTCGGTCGCCAACATCGGTCAGGATCACCGTCTCGGGGCCAACGAGGCGCCGCCGGCGATCATCTCGATCTTCCTCGGCGCCGAGCTGGAAAAAACGTTCGACGCGATCGCGAGCGGCGAGGGCGATCCGAACACGCCGGCCTCGTTCCTCGACCTCGGGGCCGAGGTGCTGCCGCCGCTGCCGCTGCACGGCGGCGACCGCAACCGCACCTCGCCGTTCGCCTTCACCGGCAACAAATTCGAGTTCCGGGCGCTGGGATCGAGCATGTCGCTGGCCTTCCCGAACACGGTCCTGAACACGATCGCGGCCGAGGCGATCGACGACCTGAGCGACAAGCTCGACGCCAAGCTCTCCGGCGGCATGGGCATGCCGGAGGCGGTGATCGAGGTCGTCAAAGAGTCCTACGGCGCCAACAAGGCGGTCTGCTTCGGCGGCGACAACTACTCGGATGAGTGGCATGCCGAGGCCGAGCAGCGGGGGCTGAAGAACCTGCGGACGACGCCGGACGCCCTGCCCGAGGTGGTCTCCGACTCGACGGTCGCCGCCTTCGAGAAGTACAGCGTGCTCTCCAAGCGCGAGCTCGAGTCCCGCTTCGACGTCTGGGTCGAGCAGTACGCGATGCGGGCCAACATCGAGGCTGAGGAGAGCTACGCGATCGCGCAGACGATGATCCTGCCGGCGGGCCTGCGACAGCTGGCCCTGATCGGCGAGGCCGGCGTCTCCGCCCTCGACGGCGAGACGCGGGAGCTGGTCGACGAGCTGGTCAGCACCCTCGGCACGCTCAAGGACGCCAACGACTACCCGGACATGGAAGGCCTCGACTGGGCCGTCTACGCCCGCGACAGGCAGCTGGCGGCGATGGCCGACGTCCGCGAGGCGGCCGACAAGCTGGAGAGCGTCGTCGCCGACGACCTCTGGCCGCTGCCGAAGTACGAGGAGATGCTGTTCATCAAGTAGCGGACGGGAGGCCCGGGCCTCCGTTCAGCGGATTCAGGTCGGCGAGGAGCTCCAGCAGGCGCGGCTGGGGCTCCTCGTCGTCTATCACGACCGCGGTACCCGGCCAGGCGTAGCGCAGGTAACGGGCGTAGGCCTGGCGCGAGGAGAGATCGGGCTCGTAGATCCAGCAGCCGGTGTTCCAGTAGCGGATGTCGCCGTCGTGGCTGGCGCGGACGTCGGCGAGCGGCTGGTGGGTGTGGGCGAAGACGATCCGCTCGACTCCCTTGCCCCAGTCGAGGTTGTGGACCACCTGGGCGAAGGCCTCGAGGGCGTGCTGGGAGGGGTCGCTGCGGGAGACCACGGTCGGCTCCGGGTAGAGCGGCCGCGGGAGGGCCTCGCCGCCGAGCGGCTGCTCGCGGGCCTGGCGCGCCGCCTCCTCGCGGACCACGGAGTCGAAGTGCTCCTCGCTGGGCAGCCGCTCGGCGCTCTGGCCGACGCCGCGGTCGCGCAGCTCGGCGGCGAGCCGCTTGGCGCCGCGGACCGGCAGCTGCAGTGCCGAGGCGAAGCGGCCGGCCCGCTGGGCGGCGCGGAAGACGTTCTGCTGGGCGTGAGTTCCGTGCGGCATCTGGGCGGCGATGTAGAGCCACTCGGTCAGCAGGGTCGTGATCGACTCGTAGTCCTCGATGCAGGTCGGCTGCTCGGGGCCGCCGGCGGCGATCGCCCAAAGCGTGCGGGTCAGCAGCCGGTCGCCGCGCGAGCCGCTCATGTTGGCGTGCGGGTCGAGGTAGTGGCCGTGGGTGCAGAGGACGTCGCCGATCCGGTAGGTCGGGTAGGCGATCTCGATCTCGATCCCGGGCAGGCGACGCTCGAGGAATTCGCGGAAGAAGCCTGGGCCGGGCGGAAAGCTGGGCCGGTGGCCGCTGGCCAGCTCGGTCTCGAGCCGGTCCTCCTCGTCGCGGTGGACGAGGTGGTGGTCGTGGTTGCCGGCCAGGAAGACCAGCCGCTTGCCGGGCATCCGGGCCGCGATCAGGTCCAGCAGCCCGCCCGCGGCGGCGACGCACTCCCCCACCTCGCCGAACAGGAAGTCGAAGAGGTCGCCGAGGAAGATCAGCTCGTCGATGTCATCCAGGGCCGGCGCCAGGCGCGCGAGGAAGAACTCCTCGGCGAGCAGGTCACGACCGGTCCAGGCGCCGAAGTGGGTGTCGGAGATGACGAGGGCGCGCATCCGCCGGGCGAGTCTAGGCGGGACGCGGCTAGGCGGGCGGCGTCACGCGCATCCGCAGGCCGCCCTTCGGCGAGAGGGTCGGCATCTGGCGGATCGTCATCGTCCGGCCCGGCAGGGCGTCGAGGCGGAGCCGCTGCAGCAGCATCGTCGCGACCAGCTTCACCTCGGTCTGGCCGAAGCGCTTGCCGATGCAGATCCGCGAGCCGCCGCCGAAGGGGACGTAGGCGCCGCGCGGCAGCGCCGCCTTGCGCTCCCGGGTGAAGCGCTCGGGGATGAAGGCCTCGGGGTCGGGGAAGACCTCCGGCAGGCGGTGGCTGGCCCAGGAGCAGTAGTTGACGTAGGCGCCGCGGGGGACCGTGTAGCCGCCGAACTCGAACTCGCGGACGGCGCGCCGCGGGCCGATCCAGGCCGGTGGGTAGAGGCGCAGGACCTCGTCGAGGACCATGTCGAGGTAGGGCATCTCCCGTTCGAGCTGCTCGGCGGTCGGGGTCGCGCCGCCCAGCACCCGCTCCTGCTCCTCCTGGAGGCGGGCGATCACGTCTGGGTGGCGGGCCAGCTCGTGCATCATGAAGCTGAGGGTCGAGGTCGAGGTGTCGTGGCCGGCGAAGGCGAGCGTCATCACCTGGTCGCGGACCTCGCGGTCGGTGAAGGCCTCTCCCCCCTCGCCGCGGGCGGCGACCAGGAGGTTGAGCACGTCCTTGCGGCCGGGGTCGGGTTCGGCGCGGCGGCGAGCGACCTCGCCGAAGACGATCTCGTCGAGAACCTTGCGCGAGTCGAGCAGCTTGCGCCAGGGCGAGCCGGGGCCGCGGGCCAGCCGCCACTGGAAGTCGATCCCGTAGTAGCCGAGCGCGCGCTCGAAGTGCTCGGCCGCGGCGGCGCCCTTGCCGGCCTGGTCGGGGTCGAGCCCGAACAGTGCCCGCATCGCGATCCGCATCGCCAGGTTGCGCATCCAGTCGTAGACGTCGACCACCTCCCCCGGCCGCATCGTCGCCAGCGACCGCTCGGCCTCGAGCGCCATCGCGTCGACCGCGGCGGTGATCTGTTCGCGGTGGAAGGCCGGCAGCATGATCGCCCGGGCGCGGTCGTGGTAGTCGTCGTCGATCGTCAGCAGGCCGTCGCCGAGCAGCGGGATCAGGTCGCCGAAGCTCGACTCCCGCCAGTGGAAGTTCTCCGGGTGGGCGACGGTGACGAAGTTGTTCGCCTCCGGTCCGAGCATGAAGACGACCCGCGAGTGCAGCAGCCGCATGCTGAAGATCGGGCCGAACTTTTCGTAGCCGCCGAGCAGCAGCGGCAGCGGGTCGTGGGCGACCTGATGGGTGCGGGCGAAGCTGAAGTCGTTGGGCCCGGGCGGGAACTTGCCGCGCTCGCGCCACTCGACGGCGAGGTCGCCGAGGACCCGGCGCAGCGGGTTCGAGGACATCTGCGGCGGCCGGGCGACCGGGGCGGCGGTGTCGACGGTGGCCATCGGCGGCAAGGATACTGGCTGGCTAGCCAAACATGGTCAGGTCGCGCTAGCGGCGAGCTGGCCGCAGGCGGCGTCGATGTCGCGGCCGCGGGTGAGGCGGACGGTGGCGGTCAGCCGGTGCTCGGCGAGGATCGCCCGGAAGCGCTCGATCCGCTCCGGCGAGGAGCCATCGTAGGCGCCGGTCGGGTTGTAGGGAATCAGGTTGACCTTGTAGATCCGCGGATCGAGCAGCCCGCCTAGCTGGCGGGCGTGCTCGGGCAGGTCGTTGACGCCGTCGAGCATCACGTACTCGACGAAGACTTTGCGGCGCCGGCGCGCCCGGTAGCGGTCACAGGCGGCCAGCACCTCGGCGAGCGGGTAGCGGTCGTTGACCGGCATCAGCTGCGAGCGCAGGCCGTCGTTGGGGGCGTGCAGAGACAGGGCGAGGCCGATCGGCATCTCGCACTCGGCGAGGCGGTCGATCCCCGGCACCCAGCCGACCGTGGAGATCGCCGTGCGCCGGTTGGTGACGCCGAGGTCCGGCAGCCGCTCGCAGGCGGCGAGGACGTTGTCGATGTTCATGGTCGGCTCCCCCATGCCCATGAAGACGACGTGGTCGACGTCCTCGACGCGGCGGAAGTGCAGCGCCTGGTCGAGGATCTCGTCGGCGCTGAGGTTGCGGCCGAACTTCATCCGCCCGGTGGCGCAGAAGGTGCAGGTCAGCGGGCAGCCCGACTGCGAGGAGACGCAGACGGAGCGGCGGCCGTCGCGGTAGCGCATCAGCACGGCCTCCAGAGCCCGGCCGTCGGCGGTCTCGAAGAGCGTCTTCACGGTGCCGTCGTCGGACCTCGCCTCGGCCTTGACAGTCAGCGTCGAGAGCGGCACCTCGGCCTCGAGCCGCTCGCGCAGCGACGCCGGCAGGTTGGTCATCTCGCCGTAGCCGCGCGCGCCGCGCATCACCCACTCCCAAACCTGGCCGGCGCGGTAGTCCGGCTCGCCGGCCTCGGCGAGCGTGCTGGCTAGAAGCGCGCGGTCCATCAGGTGAGTCTAGGGCGAGCGCGGTCGCTTACCGCCCCCATAGGGGCCATAAGAGACCGCGCTCAGATCCCGGCCGTCAGGCGTGGATCTTCTCGCCGCGCTCGAGCATCGCCACGAACTTGCGGAGGCGCCGCTCCCGCGTCTCCGGCTTCTTCGCCTCTTCGAGGCGGTAGAGGATCGCGTAGCGGTTGGCGCCGTCGAGCCCAGCGAAGAACTCGGCGGCGGCGGGGTTGGCGTCGAGCTCGCGCCGCAGGTCCTCGGGGATCTGGGCGCTGCCCTGGCTCTCGTAGGCGGCCTCCCAGCGACCGTCGGCTTTGGCGGCCTCGATCTCGGCCAGTCCCGCGGGCCGGATCGAGCCCGCCGCCAGCAGCGCTTCCGCCTTCTCGCGGTTGATCCGCGACCAGCGGCCGCGCGGGCGGCGAGGCGTGAACCGCTGCAGGAAGTGGCGCTCGTCGAAGCCGCGCTTCTGGCTGTCGATCCAGCCGAAGCAGAGCGCCAGCTCCAGCGCCTCGGCGTAGGTGACGCTGGGCGGCTCCGTCCCCTTCTTGGCGATCTTCAGCCAAAGGCCGGTCGAGTCCTCGTGGTGCTCCTCGAGCCAGGCCTCGAGCTCGGCGAAAGTCGCGAAGAGGAGGGTCGGCAGCTCATCGGCCACAGCCGCCATTCTGGCTCAACCGTCAAGCGCCGCCCGCAGCGCCTCTCCGTCCAACCCCTCGACCCGCACCAGCTTGTCGCGCGCCTTCTCGCCGCGGATGACGCTGACCCGCGACGGCGGCACCCCGGCCGCCCTGGCGATCAGCTTGCAGAGCGCCTTGTTGGCGCGCCCGTCGACCGGCGGCGCCGCGACCCGCGCCCGCAGAACCCCGTCGCGAAACCCGAGCAGCTCGTCGCCGTGCCCGCGCGGCCGCAGCCTCACCTCGATCCGGGCCTCCATCCCGCCGGACTAGCTCGGCAGCTCGGCGGTGAGGCGGGCGAGGGCGTCGCGGGCGTAGCCGAAGACGCGCTCGTCGCCGCTGAGGCGGTAGCGGGCGTTGGCGGCCATGACCACGGCGTAGACCTCGAAGGCGAAGCGGTCGGGGTCGGCGACGCCGGCGTCGCCGGCGTTGGCGGTGAGGGCGGCGAGCCAGGCGTCGAGGGCGGTGGCGATCGCGTCGCGGACCGGACCCGGGCGGTCGTCGTACTCGGCCGAGGTGGCGCCCCAGAAGCAGCCGCCGGAGTAGAGCGCGATGTGGTCGAAGTAGCCCTCCGCCATCGCCCGCAGGCGCGGGGCGCCGCGCGGGGCCGCCAGAGCCGGCTCGACGACCGCTGTGCGGAAGCGCTCGGCGGCGGCGGCGACCGTCGCCAGCTGCAGCTCCTGCTTGGAGCCGAAGTGGGCGAAGAGGCCGCTCTTGCTCATCTTCAGCTCCGCCGCGAGGCGGCCGATCGTGAGGCCCTCGAGTCCCTCTACCGAGGCCAGGTCGACGGCGCGCTCGAGGATCGCGGCGCGGGTCGTGGCGCCCTTGCGGTCCGGCCTGGCCGCCCGCCCGGCGATGGTCGCGGCCTGCTCGGTGCTTGCCATCGCCTCAGGCTACCCAACCGCAAAGGAAAAGCACGAACGTTCGTTTATGGCCTAGGATGCCCCCGTCCCCGGGAGAGGGGCTCAAACTTCAAGAGGAGGAGCGGATGAGCAGCTACGAGGTGAAGAGGATCGACGAGATGGAGGCCGTCTACATGGGCGCCTTCAAGCGCGCCCGGGCCGAGCTCGGCGTCGAGTCGTTCGGGATGCAGATCATCGACCTGCCGCCCAACTTCGAGAACTACCCCGAGCACGACCACGCCGGCGACGGCCAGGAGGAGGTCTTCGTGGCGATGCGCGGCGGTGCCGAGATCGAGATCGCCGGCGAGCGCTTCCCGCTCGACGGCGATCACGTCGCCCGCGTCTCGGCCGGGACGATGCGGAAGGTCTGGCCGGGCCCGGACGGGATCCGCCTGCTCGTGCTCGGCGGCGTCCCCGGCAAGGTCTACGAGGCGCCCGACGTCTCGAAGCTGGGTCAGCCCGACCCGATGGCCGCTGCCTAGACGACTAGGCTGCGCCGTGTGCCCCCGCGCGCCCGGCTCCTAATCGCCTTCCTGGCGCTCCTCGCGCTGGCGCTGCCGGCCAGCGCGAGCGCCGGGACCCAGGCCCGCGGCGAGGACCCGGTCGTCGTCATCGTCGGCGACGTCACGGTCCC
>CBIHMQ010000103.1:0-7310 GCA_966211075.1 uncultured bacterium | reverse complement strand
TCCCGGTGGCGACGTCGATCCGCTCGGTCTTGGCGGCCAGGTAGGCGGCCTGGGTGACAGCGCTGCGGAAGAGCTCCGGTGCCCAGACGCACTCGACGCCGGCCGCCTCGGCCCGCAGCGTCTCGGCCTCGAGGTCGGGAACCGAGGTGCCGATCGCGGCGACGGAGATGCGGTCGAGGGCGCTCACTGCTGCTGGTTGCTCAGGCGGCCGCCGGCTCGGCGGCGCGGGTCAGCACGGCGTCGGCGACGCGCTCGCGGTGCCACTTGGCATCGCCGAACATCGCCGCGTTGGCGCGACCGCGCTTGAGGAAGAGGTGGAGGTCGTGCTCCCAGGTGAAGCCGATGCCGCCGTGGACCTGGATCGAGGCGTCGGGAACCCGCCAGCCGGCGTCGGAGGCGTAGGCCTTCGCCATCGAGGCCGCCAGCGGCAGCGAGTCGGGCTCGGCGTCGGCGGCCCAGGCCGCCCCGTAGACGGCCGAGCGCGAGTTCTCGGTCTCCAGCAGCATCTGCGCGCAGCGGTGCGAGACCGCCTGGTAGGCGCCGATCGGGCGGCCGAACTGCTGGCGGTCTTTGGCGTACTCGACCGCCATCTCCAGCGAGCGCTGGGCGACGCCGGTCGACTCGGCGGCGAGGGCGACGCAGAGCCGGAAGAAGACCGGGTAGTAGTCGGCCTCGGCGGCCGGCATGGTGTCGGCGGCGGCGACGCGGACGCCGTCGAAACGAACCGTGGAGAGGCGCCGGGTGGTGTCGATCGACTCCTCCTCGCTGACGCTGACCCCGTCGGCCCCGCTCTCGACCAGGTGGCGGCGGCCGTCGGCGGTGGCGACCATGAAGAGGTCGGCGCCGGCGGCGTCCATCACCAGCACCTTCTCGCCGTCGAGGACGACGCCGTCGCCATCGGCGCGGGCCTCCATCGTGTAGCTGCCCGGCGATGCCGGCGAGCCGGCGTCCCAGAGGGCCGGGGTCGCCCGCTTCTCGCCGAGGGCCAGCGGCCGCAGCCAGCGCTCACGCTGCTCGTCGGAGCCGCAGAGGCCGAGGGCGAGGGCGACGATCGTGTTCGAGAAGAGGGGCGAGGGAGCGAGCGCGTAGCCCAGCTCCTCGAAGAGCACGGCGAGGTCGACGATGCCGAGCCCCTGACCGCCCCACTGCTCGGGGACGGCGAGCCCGGTCCAACCGAGCTCGGCCATCTGGCCCCAGCCATCGGGGTCGGTGCCATCGCCGCTGGCGGCGATCTCGCGAATCCGGTCGGATTTGAAGCGCGAGGCGAGGAAGTCCTTGGCGGTCGCCTTGATCGCCTGCTGCTCGTCGGTGAGGTCGAAGTACATGGTTAAAACGCTCCCGCTGACATGACAAACGCTCCCGCTGGCATGACTAGCGCAGCCTCGGCAGGCCCAGGACCCGCTCGGCGATGATGTTCTTGAGGATGTCGGTGGTGCCGCCCTCGATCGAGTTGGCGCGCGAGCGCAGGAAGCCGTACTGCCAGGCACCGCCGGCGACGGCGTGCTCGGAGCCGCGACCGAGCGGCGCGTAGGCGCCCTCGATCTCCAGCGCCAGCTCGGTCAGGCCCTGGTTGATGTCCGCCCACTGCCACTTGCCGAGCGATCCCTCGGGACCGGGGATGCCGGACTGCATCGTCTTGGTGAGGCCGCGGTAGGCGTTCAGCCGCATCGTCTCCGCCTCGATGTGGAGCTGGGCGATGCGCTGTCGGTAGTAGGCGTCGTCGGCCGCCGAGCCGCCGTTGACGCGGACCTCGGTGGCGAGCCTGGCGAGCCGCCCGAGGCTGTTCTGGATCTGCGCGATCGCACCGAAGGCGAGCCCGGCCCGCTCGTTCATCAGGGTCGTGATCGCGACGCTCCAGCCGTTGCCGACGCCGCCGACGACGTTCTCCTCGGGGATCCGCGCTTCCTCCATGAAGACCTCGTTGAACTCGCCCTCGCCGGTGATCTGAACCAGCGGTTTCGCCTCCACCCCCTCCTGCTCCATGTCCATCAGGAAGTAGGTGAGCCCCTGGTGCTTGGGCGCGTCGGGGTCGGTGCGGGCGACGAGCATGCACCACTTCGCGTACTGGGCGAAGGTCGTCCAGACCTTCTGCCCGGTGACGACCCATTCGTCGCCGTCCTTGACCGCGCGCGTCTTCAGCGAGGCGAGGTCGGAGCCGGACTCGGGCTCCGAGAAGCCCTGGCACCAGATCTCCTCGCCGGTCAGGATCGGCTCCAGGTAGCGCTGCTTCTGGGCGTCGCTGCCGTGGGCGATCACCACCGGCCCGCCCATCGCGAGACCGAGCACGTTGGCGGGGCTGGGCGCCTCCTGGCGGGACGCCTCGCCGACGAAGATCGCCTGCTCGATCATGGTCGCGCCGCGGCCGCCGTACTCCTCGGGCCAGGAGATCCCGGCCCAGCCGCCCGCGTGCAGCTTCGCCTGCCACTCGCGGCGAAAGGACATGATCTCGTCGAGGCTGCCCTCCGGCTCGGGACCAGGGTGGTTCTCCTCCAGCCAGGTCCGAACCTCGTCGCGGAACTGCTCCTCCGATGGCGACAGCGTCAGGTCCATCGGCAGCGAGCATATAGGGCCTGGCCGGCTGGCCAGGCCCTATCGCTCAAATTCAGCGGGCGATCATTCTTCGCCGCAGACCTTGAACCCGTAGTCCCTCGCCAGCTTGCTCGCCTCTTTCAGCGGCTGGCCCTGGAAGGCAAGCTTCGGGTCGTCGGCGACTTCGTTGGCGCCGTCTTCCAGCGCGGTGACGATCGCTTCGACCCGCTTCTCGTCACCCTCGGGAGCGCCGAGCGCCTGGATCTCTTCGGCCTGCTGGTTCAGGGCCGGAACGAGCACCTCGGTGATCGCTTCTTCGATCTCCTCCTCACTCGCTTTTTCGAGCTCGAAGCCGTTTTCCTCGGCGAAATCTTCGGCTTCCGATTCCGACCGATCTTCGGCTTCTTCGCAGATCTTGTCGCCCTGCTCGATGAACTCGACCTTGGTCAGCGTCTGCGTCTCTTCGCCACCTTCGTCGTCGTCGCTGCTGCCGCATCCGGCCACGACGACGAGCGCCAGCGCAGCCAGAAGCATCGCGATCATTCGCTTGCTCAACTGGTCTCCCCTTCTCGGTTGTAGGACGACGGCAAGCTAACGCCGGCCCCGGCGGCTCAGATCCGCTCGATCAGGGTGCCGGTGCCGAGGCCGCCTCCGCAGCACATCGTCACCAGTCCCATCTCCTTGTCGGTCCGCTCCAGCTCGTGGAGGAGCGTCGTGATCAGCCGAGCGCCGGTCGAGCCGAGCGGGTGCCCGAGCGCGATCGCGCCGCCGTTGACGTTGACGCGGTCCATGTCCGGATTGAGCTCGCGCTGCCAGGCGACGACCACCGAGGCGAAGGCCTCGTTGATCTCGACCAGGTCGATGTCGTCCATCGTCATCCCGTTGCGCTCCAGCAGCTTCCGGGTCGCCGGGATCGGGCCGGTCAGCATGATCACCGGGTCGACTCCGACCGTGGTCTGGTCGTAGATCCGCGCCCGCGGCTTCAGCCCCAGCGCATCGGCCCGCTCGCGGGCCATCAGCAGCACGCCGGCGGCCCCGTCGGAGACCTGTGAGGAGTTGCCGGCGGTGATCTTGCCGTCCTCCTTGAACGCCGGCTTCAGCCCGGCCAGGCCCTCGAGGGTGGTCTCGCGCAGGCCCTGGTCGGTGACGTAGGTGTCGCCGTTGACGGCGAAGGGGATCGTCTCGCGCTCGAAGCGACCCTCCTCGGTGGCCTGGGCGGCGAGCTGCTGCGACCGCAGCCCGAACTCGTCGAGCTCGGCCCGGGTGATCTCCCACTTGTCGGCGATCATCTCCGCCGAGAGGCCCTGCGGGATCAGGTTGTAGCGCTCCAGCAGCTCGGGCGAGAAGGGCGAGCCGTGCTCCTTCATCACCTCGTAGCCGTCGGCGAAGGAGATGTGGCCCATGTGCTCGACACCGCCGCCGACGACGACGTCGTGGACGCCGCTGGCGATCTGGGCGGCGGCGAAGTTGACCGCCTGCTGGGCGGAGCCGCACTGGCGGTCGATCGTCGTCGCCGGGGTCTCCATCGGCAGCCCCGCCTCGAGCCAGGCGTTGCGGCCGATGTTGACGCCCTGCTCGCCGAACTGCTGGGCGCAGCCGGCGATCACGTCGCCGGTCTCGGCGGGGTCGACGCCGGAGCGCTCGAAGAGCTCGCCGTAGACCTTGGCGAGCAGGTTCGAGGCATGCAGGTCCTTGTAGTAGCCCTTCTCGGGGTGGCCGCGGCCGATCGGCGTCCGCGCCGCCTCGACGATCACCACTTCCCGCCCGCCGAACTTGCCACTCCCGTTCTCAGCCATGCCGATCTCCGATCTCGCTCAAATCCGCTTTCCAAGTCAAAGGGTAGCCGACTGACTGGTCAGTCAACCAGGCCTGAAACGACCCCCGGGAGGCACCGTTTGTCGCGAGATTGATAGGAACCCCGGCCAATGAGCGCTAATCAGGGGTACGAGAGTCCGGGGATCGCGGGGAGCGGGGCAATCGCCACCGGTCTGGCCGCGGTCTCG
Source organism: uncultured bacterium (assembly GCA_966211075.1). Lineage (GTDB taxonomy): Bacteria > Actinomycetota > Thermoleophilia > Solirubrobacterales > 70-9 > VAYN01. The sequence goes on along the minus strand of CBIHMQ010000103.1, from coordinate 2,778 downwards.
ACCACCACGGCGGACACCATTCTGCTGGCGAGAAGCGAGGCTTCGGCCTGGCGCGCGGAGGAGAAAGTAGTCGCCGCCTGCGCCAAGATCGAGGGCGCCGAGCCGTCGCGCCTGCGGGTCACCACCGACCCCAAGGACCTCGCCGACTGCGACGTGATCGTCGAGGCGATCGTCGAGGAGGTCGCGCCGAAGGGCGAGCTGCTGAAGACCATCGCCGCTGCCTGTCCCAACGCCGACCTCGCCACCACCACCTCTTCGCTCAACATTGCCGCGATCGCCGACGCGGCCGGCGTCGACAAGCTCTTCGCCCTGCACGTCTTCAACCCGGTGCCGCGGATGAAGCTGGTCGAGGTCTGCTTCCCGGACGGGGCCGCCGGCTCGCGCGAGCAGGCGCTGGCCTGGTGCGCGGCGCTCGGCAAGACCGCCGTCGAGGTCCCCGACCAGGCCGGCTTCGTCGTCAACCGGCTGCTCTTCCCCTACCTCTTCGAAGCGGTGCGGATGATCGAGCGGACCGGCATGGAGGCCGGCGAGGTCGACACCTGCATGAAGCTCGGCGCCGGGCACCCGATGGGCCCGCTGGCCCTGCTCGATTTCGTCGGCCTCGACGTCTCGCAGGCGATCGGCGACGCCCTCTACGCCGAGAACGGCGAGGCGGCCAGCCAGCCCCCGGGCCTGATCGTCGAGATGGTCGGCGAAGGCAAGCTGGGTCGCAAGAGCGGCGCTGGGTTCTATTCCTACGATTGAGGCGGCTGCAAACCGCTGAACTACTCGGTTTTCGCAGCCTTCCTTTTTCCGGATAGGTCCCAGATCACGTCAGCCTCGGAGATGCCCTGGCGGCGGGCGGCGATCTGGATCTCCTCCCAGGGAAGTTCGGCCTCGGGAAGCTCGTCCCAGCGGGCCAGGTCGAGTGCCTCGATCGAGCCTTTCAAGGCGGGGCCGAGATGCTCCTCGGCACGCAGCAGGGCCCTCAGGACCTCGAGCTGCTTGTCGGTCAAGCGGACAACCCACATGCTGTACCTCCAACATTTCCGGGGGTGCGGGTTGCCCGGGGAAATTAGGCGGCGGGACGGACGGAACCGCTGATGCGGACCGCCTCGATGCGGTTCTCGCGCACTGCCTCGACCCGGATCGTGTAGCCGTTGGCCTGGATCGAGTCGCCGCGCTTGGGCAGCCGCCCGAGCTCGCCGAAGACGTAGCCGCCGACCGAGTTGAAGGCGTCCGTGTCGACCGGCAACTCGATCCCGGCGTCGGCGAGGTCGCCGAGCGAGACGTGGCCGCGCACGAACCAGTCGCCGTTGGCGAGCCGGCGCAGGGCCGCCGCGCGGGGATCGGTCTCGTCCTCGATCTCCCCTACCACCTCCTCGAGGATGTCCTCGACGCTGACGATGCCGACCGTGCGGCCGTACTCGTCGACGACGACGGCGAGCGAGGTCCGCTGCACCTGCAGGTCGTGGAGGAGGTCGTCGAGGGGGCGGGTCTCCGGGACGATCAGGGCGTCGCGGATCACCGAGTCGATCGGGGCCTCGGGCCCCTCGCTCAAGTAGACGCGGGCGAGGCTGTTGTTGTGGACGATTCCCTTGACGCGGTCGGCGTTGTCGTCCTCGATCACGACCAGGCGGGCGTGGCCGGAGGTGACGCAGCGTCGCAGCGCCGCCTCGACCGTGTCGGAAACGTCGACGGTGACCACCGCCGGAATCGGCGTCATCACCTCGCGCGCCTCCTGCTCGTGGAGGTGGAAGACGCCACCCAGCATCCCCGCCTCGCCGGGGTCGAGGCGGCCGCGCTGGGCGCCGCGCGAGATCAGCAGCCGCAGTTCCTCGGGCGACGTCTCGTCGCCGACCGCGTCGGTGTCGACGCGGAAGAAGGTGCGGACGATGAAGTTGGCGGGGGCGTTGGTGGCGACGATCAGCGGGTGCAGGGCGATGCGGAAGAACCGCAGCGGCCGGGACACCCGCAAAAGCGTCGGCTCGGCGCGGGCGATCGCCAGCATCTTCGGTGCCTGCTCGCCGAGGATCACGTGCAGGAAGGTGACGATCGTGAAGGCCAGGGCGATCGAGATGCCGAGCGCCACCGCGTGGCTGGCGACGCCGCCGAAGAGCGGCTCCAGCAGCTCGGCGAGAGCGGGCTCGCCGAGGAAGCCGATGCCCAGCGAGGCGAGGGTGATCCCGACCTGCGAGGTGGCGACGAACTCGTCGACGTGATCCATCTGGTCGAGCGCCAGCCGGGCCCGGTCGTCGCCGCCGTCGCGCAGCTGCTCGAGACGGGCGCGGCGCGAGCGCACGACCGCGAACTCCGCCGCGACGAAGAAGCCGTTGATCAGGACCAACAGCAGGAGGAGGACGAGCAGGAGAACGCTCATCGGCTATGAAGCCGCGTACTTCGGGCTGGGACGTCGTCCGCCATTCGGCCTCGGCAATATAGCTGGAGCCTCTGGCGGTTTTCCCCAGAGCTGCGATATTGGGGCGACGATGCGCGTCGCAACGCTCAACGAGATGCTCGAAGAGATCGTGCGACTCGGCGAGGCGACGGGCATGGAAGCCCACGCGCACGAGATGCGCGGAGAGCTGGAGGGACGGATCGCGACGATCCGCGCCGCGGTCGCCGAAGCGCCGCGGCCGAGGGTCGTCGCCCTGCGCAACCTCGATCCACCCCGCGCCGGCGGCTTCTGGATCCCGGAGATGATCGCGATCGCCGGCGGCGAGGACGTCGCCGGCGACCCGGGTCTGAACCCGCCCGTGGTCGGCTGGGGCGAGCTCGCCAGCCTCGGCGCCGACGTGG
>CBIHMQ010000102.1:0-7342 GCA_966211075.1 uncultured bacterium | reverse complement strand
CGAGCAGGCCGAGCCCGTCGCCCGCCCGCCCGCATCGTTCCCGTACTCGAACTGGGGGCCGGCCCTGGCCGTGGGCGGCGTGCTGATCGCGCTCGGCACCGGGATCGTGCTCGGCGTCCCCGCCGCGGTGATCGGCAGCGACGACGGCGAGCTGACCACCTTCGGCAACGTCGGCGTGCAGCTGGCGACCGCGCTCGGCTTCCTGCTCGTGCCGATGGCGATCGCCGCCCAACGTGGCGCCGCCACCCTCGGCGAGATCCTCCGCCGCCTCGGCGTCCGCGGCTTCCGGCTCGCGGACTTCAAGTGGATGGCCGCCGCGATCGGGTCCTACCTGCTGTTCGCGATGCTCTACTCGACGCTGATCGTCGCACCGGAGCAGGAGGACATCGCCGAGGGGTTCGGGGCGCTGCCGGTGCAGATCGTCCTGATCGTCTTCCTGGCCTCGATCAGCGAGGAGATCTGCTTCCGCGGGATGCTGTTCGGCGGCCTGCGGGAGCGCTACGCGCGGATCCCGGCGGCGCTCCTGGCCGGCGCCGTCTTCGGCGGGCTGCACGCGCTGACCGGGGTCACCGCGGTGCCGCCCCTGATCGCCTTCGGCTTCGTGCTCTGCCTGCTCTACGAGAAGACGGGTTCGATCGTGCCGGGGATCTTGCTGCACATGCTGAACAACTCCGTCGCCCTGCTTGCCCAGTAGCATTCCCGCGGTGAAGCGCCTCGTCTTCCTCGCCGTCGTCGCGGCGTTCGCACTCCTTCCCGCCTCCGCTTTTGCCGCGCCCGCCGGCGCCGGCAAGGCGACGAAACCGGCTGGCAAAGCCGCTGCCGCGCCGGTCCCGGACGCGACCGTCAAAGTCGAGGTCGGCCACCTTCGCGGCGGCCGTGCCGAGATCTACTCCGAGGTGCCGGTGGTCGGCACGCTCTCGCCCTTCGTGCCCGGCGAGAAGGTCGAGGTGAGCTTCTTCCTCGACGGCAAGGAGCTGATCAGCCGCAAGCTCTCCGTCGCCAAGGGCAAAGGGGGAGTCGGCGTCTTCCGCAGCAGCGTCTTCGTCCGCGAGAACGGCAAGTACGCGGTCTCCGCCACCCACGAGGCGACCGCGAAGCTGGGCGGCGACAGCACGGTCCGCAAGAGCTGGAAAGTCCGCTTCCCGGCCCTCCGACAGGGCCAGTGCGGCGACGTCGTACTCGGCTTCAAGCGTGCGATGCGGAAGATGGGCTACATCGCCAACGACGGCCGCTGCTTCGGCGGCAAGACCGCCCGCGGCGTCCTCGCCTACCGCAAAGTCAACGAGATGACCCGCAGCTCGCGGGCCGGCGCCGGGCTGGTCAAGGACGTCTTCTCGGGCAAGGGCGAATACGAGGTGCGCCACCCGGGCGCCGGCGCCCACGTCGAGGCGCCGCTCTCCAAGCAGGTCCTCGTCTTCGCCAAGGGCGACAAGCCGGTGGCGATCTACCCGATCTCCTCCGGCAAGTCCTCGACCCCGACCGTGACCGGCCATTACGAGTTCATCCGCACCGAACCGGGCTACAACTCGCACGGCATGTACTACTCCTTCTACTTTTACGGGGGCTACGCCGTGCACGGCTACGAATCGGTCCCCGACTACCCGGCCAGCCACGGCTGCCTGCGCACCTTCATCGCCGATCAGCCCGAGATCTACGAGCGGATCCAGTTCGGCGAAGACATCTTCATCTGGTAGCGCGATGAAGGTCTTCGTAGCTGGCGCGAGCGGGGCGATCGGGACTCCGCTGGTGCGGCAGCTGCTTGCCGCCGGCCACCAGGTGACCGGGATGACCCGGCGCGAGGAGCGGGCCGAGCGGCTGCGCGAGGCCGGCGCCGCGGCGGTCGTCTGCGACGCCTTCGACGCCGAGGCGCTACGCGAGGCCGTGGTCGCGGCGCGGCCCGAGGCGGTCGTCCACCTGCTGACCGCGCTGCCGCCCAAGTTCAGCCCGAAAGCCGACCTGGGGCCGACCAACCGGGTGCGGGCCGAGGGGTCGCGCAACCTCCTCGCCGCCGCGCGGGCGGCCGGGGCGCGCCGCCTGGTCGCCGAGAGCATCGCCTTCGCCTATGCGCCGCGCGGCGAGCGGGTCAAGGACGAGGAGGCGGAGCTGTTCCTCGACGCTCCCGGCCCGACCGGCGAGACGATGGCGGCGGTGGCCGACCTCGAGGGCCAGGTCACCGGGGCCGAGGGGATCGAGGGCGTGGTCCTCCGGTACGGGTTCCTCTACGGGCCCGGCACCTACTACGCCGCCGACGGGTCCCAGGCCGAAGACGCCCGCAGGCGGCGGTCGCCGATCGTCGGCGCCGGCACCGGGATCTTCTCCTTCGTCCACGTAGACGACGCCGCCGCGGCAACGGTCGCGGCGCTCGAGCGCGGCGCTGGCATCTACAACGTCGTCGACGACGAGCCGGCGGCGATGAGCGAGTGGCTGCCGGTCTACGCGGAGGCGCTGGGCGCGAAGCCGCCGCGCCGTGTGCCGGTCTGGCTGGCCCGCCTGGTCGCCGGCGCTGGCGCCGCCGGGCAGGCCCTCGAGCTGCGCGGCGCCAGCAACGCCAAGGCCAAGCGCGAGCTCGGCTGGCAGCCGGCGCACCCGAGCTGGCGCCAGGGCTTCGCCGCGTCGTTGCGCTAGAGCGCGGCGACATTTGCCCCAGCGGGTGGGGGCAAGGTCGAGAGGGCGATGAAGCCGCCGCGACTAGGATGCCCGCCGTGCCTGCCCGCGCCGCCGCCAAGGAAACGCTGCTCGCCGAGCTGCGCGAGCACTCGCTGGTGCTCGGCGAGGTGACGCTGGCCAGCGGCGCCACCGCCCAGTACTACGTCGACGCCCGTCGCACCCTGATGCGCCCGCGCGGTTTCGCCGCCGCCGGGGAGCTGATCGCGGCCCGGGCCGCCGAGCTCGGCGCCGAGGCCGTCGGCGGCCCGGCGACGGCGGCGATCCCGCCCGCCTGCGCGGCGATCGCCGTCCCGGCTGGCGCCGACCTGGTCGCCTTCTTCGTGCGCGGCGAGCGCAAGGAGCATGGGCTGCAGCGCTGGGTCGAGGGACCGGTCGGCCCCGGCACCCGCTGCCTCGTCGTCGAGGACACCGTCACCACCGGCGGCTCGACCGCCAGCGCCGTCGAGAGGATTCGCGAAGAGGACCTCGAGATCGCTGGGGTCGTCGCCGTCGTCGACCGGCTCGCCGGCGGCGGCGAGCGGATCGAGGCGGCGGCCCAGGCGCCCTACCTGGCCCTGACCACGATCGACGAGATCTACCCGGAGCGGCCGGACCGGGACTGATGGAGCCGGACGCCGTCGAGATCCGCGTCATCGGCTGCCTGGTCGAGAAGCAGCGCACGACGCCGGACGCCTACCCGCTCTCGCTCAACGCGCTGCGGCTCGCCTGCAACCAGGCGACCAACCGCGATCCGGTCGTCGCCTACGACGAGCAGACCGTCTCCGACGCCCTGCGGCGGACGGCGCTGCGCGGCTGGACCCGGCTCACCAGCGGCGCCGGCAGCCGCGCCCGCAAGTACCGGCACCTGCTGACGGAAGCGCTCGGTGTCGACGACGGCGAGCTGTCGCTGCTGGCGGTGCTGATGCTGCGCGGCCCGCAGACGCCCGGCGAGCTGAAGCAGCGCAGCGAGCGGATGCATGGGTTCGAGAGCCTCGGGGCGGTCCAGGAGACCCTCGACCGGCTAGTCGAGCGCGAGCTGGTCTCCCGCCACGAGCGCCGTCCCGGTCAGAAGGAGCTGCGCTACGAGCAGCTGCTGGGCGGTGACGGCGAGGGTGCTCCGTCAGCAGCCGCCGCGCCCGCGGCAGTGCCGCGGCAGGTCCCTGCGGGTGAGGAGCCCCAGGCCGACCGCCTCGAGCGTCTCGAGCGAGAGGTCGGGCAGCTGCGGACCGAGCTTGCGGCGCTGCGCGAGGCGCTCGGCGAGACAGCGGCGAACTAAGCGCGGAGCATTGAGGCCCCTGGAGGGGCCGAAAGTGACCGGGTTCGTCGGCGCCTAGCGTCGGGCCGTGCGGATCGACACCGCGGTGCTGCGGCGTCCGCCGGGAATTGCGGCGACCAGTTGGCCCCTCAGGGCGCCGTGCTTGCGGAGCAGGGCGCGGCCGCCTTTGGTGAGGCCCACCTTGTAGACGTGCCAGCGGTTGCCGCTGAGCTTGAAGGCGCGGCGGCCCAGCGAGCGGGTCACGCTCCGCAGTCGTACCACCCGGCCGCGGGCCCGCACCGGCACCTTTACCCGCGTGCGCAGCATCAGCTGTCCCGGGCAGGCGGTCCCGGTCGGCCAGGTGCAGGTGAGGATCGCCTTGACGGCGCCGCTCCGCGTCGCCCAGACTTTCGAGAGGGTGACCGCGGGCGGGACGTAGGTCGTCTTGCAGCCGAGCAGGGCGTCGGCTCCGGGGCCGGTGTTGATCGCGTAGACGCAGACCGACTGCGAGCCGGACTTCATGGTCGGGAAGGTGATGTCGAAGCCGTGGTTGGGGCCGGCGCCGCGGTACTTGCCGCCGATCCCGTTGCGCGGCTGGTTGGCGATTTCGCCGAGCCCGTATTCGACCGCCCCGGCGGTCCCGGCCCGGCCGCCGACGTAGGCCTTTATTCCCAGCGTCTGGGTCAGCGCGTCGATGTCGAGCGCCCAACCCTTGACCCTCACCTGGCCGGGGATCGGCGAGCCGGCGAAGTCGAGGCCGCCGACCGGGTCGCTGGCGCCCGCGACCGGTGCCGTGCCGGAACCGAAGGTCGGGCCGTCGAGGTAATTGTTGTCGATGTTGATCGTGGCGCCGCCGTAGGTCTCGTCGTGGCCGCCGCGGTACTGGTGGAGCCGCTGCTGGTTGGCCCAGAGGTTGGAGGGGACGTTGGGGTCGATCGTGTTCTGCTGGCCGTTCCAGTTGGCGATCCAGAGCGCGTCGGGGCCGCCCCCGCCGCCTGCCGCGGCGTCGGCGAGGTCGGCGATCCCGGAGCTGCTGCTGCTGTAGACGCCGGAGACGTAGCCGAGCGAGTGCAGCTTCGCGGTCCAGGAGGAGAGGAAGGTGAGCACGGCGTTGGTCGCGGTCGCGCCGGGCGTGTAGGCCTCCATGTCGTAGTAGATCGGGGTGCCGGGACCCATTCCGATCGCGCCAGCGTCTTCGACCGCGTCGACCGCCGCCGCGGCCCCCTGCGCCGTTGCCTGGCTGGGACTGATCGCCGCGCAGCTGCCGCAGGCGCCGTTCGGGGCCTGCAGGCCGACGTAGGTCGGGATCAGGTTCCAACCGGCGGCGACCTGGGCGCTGACCCAGGCGGCGGTCAGGTTCGGCTGCGAGCAGCCGCGGTTGGCGCCGCCGATGTAGACGCCGATTGCCTTGTAGGGCGACGATGAGGCCCACCGCGCCATCGTCTGCGAGGACGGCGCCGTGCAGGCGTCGAAGCCGAGCCCGGTGTAGGTGGAGCTGGCGGTGGCGGTGGGTGCGCGCCGGAACGGCGACGCGGACGCTTGCGCCCGCGCCCGCGCCTCGGCGCCGGGATCGACCAGGATCGCCCGCTGCCGCCCGATCACGTCGACCGGACAGCGCTGGTTGGCTGACGGCTTCCCCAGGTATACGGCCCGCCGGTCCATCCGCACGCATAGCCCCGGGTGCTGGGAGAGCCGGTAGACGGGCCACCCCCGCGGCACCTCCACCTGCTTGCCCCGGAACTCGACCGTCCGCGCGGCTGCACCCGCGGGCACCACCCCCTGCAACGCCAGCATGCAAACCAGCGCGCCAAGCGCGAAGAAGGCGCCTCCCAGCGCCCGCGGGTGTGGTCGGTTGGCTCGTCGAGTCATCCGAAGGGCACCCATTACAACGAGCCAGCGGCGAAAAGTTGCTCTCCCGGGGCGCCCTTGCAGGAAAACGCCCCGAGCTGGATTCGAACCAGCGGCCTATCCCTTAGGAGGGGATCGCTCTATCCAGCTGAGCTATCGGGGCCTGCGGGGGATTTTCGCTTAGTTGACAGTTTCGTGTCCGAATTGGCACTCGGTGCGTCCCACGGGCGCGCTTTGGATCGGCAAGGTTCGGTGCATGAACCCAGCTCAGGCAGTCGAGATGTCCGGTGCACCCTCTAATGTGGTGCACATGTCCAAGATGATCCAGCTCCGCAACGTTCCCGATGAGCTTCACCGGGCGCTGAAGGCGAGCGCCGCGGCGGAGGGGATGTCGCTCTCCGACTACATCAAGCGCGAACTGGCGGACCTCACCGGCAGAGCGAGCCTCGACGAGATCGACGCTCGGATCCGCGCCCGAGGGCCCTCCAACCTCGAGACCGACTGGGTCGTCCAGGTCATCCGCGAAGCTCGCGGCGACTGACGATGAAGGTCCTCGACGCCTCGGTGTTGGTCGAGTACCTGGGTGCCGGCGACAGGGGCGCTGTCGTCCGCCGGCGCCTCCGGGCGACGCCGGGATGGCTCTGGGCCCCTCACCTCGTGGATGCCGAGGTGGGGCACGCGCTGCGAGCCGGTGTCCGGGCCGGTCGGATCACGCAGAAGGCCGCCAGGGGCGCCCTGGAGGACCTCACCCAGATGCGCCTCCAGCGGGTCTCCCACCACCTGCTGCTCGAGCGGGCCTGGAAGCTGCGCGACAACGTCAGCTTCTACGACGCGCTCTACGTGGCGCTGGCGGAAACTCTGGAAGCGCCGCTCCTGACCTTCGACGCCCGGCTGGCCCGGGCGCCGGGCCTGGGGGCGGAGGTCGAGCTCCTGCGGGGCCGTCAGCCGTAGAGGCTCTCGGAGGCGAGCTCGTCGGCTCGTCGGCTCCAGAGCTTCACCTGCATGAAGATCTCGTCGCCGTAGCCCTCGAGGGCGTCGAGGGCGAGGAGGGTGAAGCGGTCCTGGGTGACCAGCTCCTGGTCGACGGTCTCGGCCTCGAGCTCGGCGGTGGCGGCGACGGCGCCGCGGACCAGGGGGCGTCCCCAGACCAGGGTGACGGCGCCGGCGCGGCCGTTCTCGCCGCGCCAGCGGCCGACCACGTCGTCGTTGAGGTCGATCCGCCACTCGGGGTTGTCCTCGGCGAGGACGTCGGTGAAGTCGGCCTTGGCGGCGAAGTCGGCCGGCTCGCCCTCGGCGGGCTGCACGTAGGAGACGTGTCCGAACAGCTCCAGCGTCCCCTCCTCGCTCTCGGTCCGGGCCGAGCAGGGCACCCAGACGCGGCCGCCCCAGGCGCGATCGGGGAACCAGTCGACCTCGTCGGGCAGGGCCGCGCCCGCGGGAAGGTCGGCGATTTCCGCGACCGCCGCGGCGAAGGCCTCGCGCAGCCGCTCGGCGAAACGACCGTGCGGGATCCCCTCCTGGGTCGTGTCGGCGACGAAGCGCGGGATCGGGCGGGGGTTCGGCGGCATCGCGGGGACCCTATCGGCGTCGGGT